>JAYKIC010000448.1:0-6220 GCA_035284985.1 Leptolyngbyaceae cyanobacterium | reverse complement strand
CAATAATTTCCCCCCCGGTGGGAAAATCTGGCCCCGGAATTAACCTATACAACTTGTCATCCGACAAATTAGGCTGATCAATCAACGCAATCAGCCCATCCACCACTTCCCCTAAATTGTGGGGTGGGACATTGGTCGCCATTCCCACCGCAATCCCAGAACTGCCATTGAGTAACAAAATCGGCAACTGGGCCGGGAGCACGATCGGTTCTTGCTGGGAACTGTCAAAGTTATCGATAAAGTCAACGGTGGCCTCACCAATTTCCGCCAACAACACCTCATTGCCCATGGCCGCTAAGCGAGTCTCCGTATATCGCATAGCCGCTGGGGGATCATTATCGATGGACCCGAAATTCCCGTGGCCCGCTAGCACCGGGTAGCGACTGGAAAAATCCTGCACCATCCGCACTAGGGCATCATAGACCGACTGATCGCCGTGGGGATGGTATTTACCCAGCACATCCCCAACAACACGGGCACATTTACGATAGGGGCGATCGGGGGTTAACCCTAGTTCATGCATGGCGTACAAAATCCGCCGATGAACAGGTTTAAGCCCATCCCTCACGTCCGGCAACGCCCGCCCCACAATCACACTCATGGCATATTCCAGGTAGGACTGCTGGACTTCGGAATGTAATGCGGTCGGGATAACTTGACCCGGTGAAAGAATATTGAGCTGTTTTGCCATGGTATTAGTGATTACGTAGTCTGGTAGCAAATGGGCACGGATGGATGGGATAGCCGATATCGGAGTTCAAACTTGCGTCATGCAATTGCAAAACCCTACAGGAATGCATCGGTTATACCACTGACAGACCATCGGTATAACATCAAATATTTATGGAAATCAGGGAAATGGCCCATGGTTTATCGTTGAAGTTAAAAAGACAAGGAAATTGTTGAGATACTCTACACTGCTCTGGGTTCTTGGCAGCAATCCTAGCTAAACAGGCTAGAATAGTGGACTGGAAGCAGCAATGGGGCATGGTTGAGATCAGTTGCATCAGGTCAACATTTCATGAACATTCAGAGACAAGCGCTTTATCCCACTACACCATGGAATGTTAGGACTCGCAACGCATTGAAGCATAGGATTTTTCGCTTGGCCATTGAATTGCCCGGTCTCACGATAGGATTGAATCGTGATTTGCGGCGATCTTTAACAGATAATCGGTCAAAAATCACAGGTTGGCATGAACTTTGGGAGTGTATATTACATCACACGCATTTATGGCACCCAAGAGTGCCATATGGTTTGCAAGCAGCAGACTTTGTTGTTTAGGACACATAATTATGAAAACTGTACTGATTGTGGAAGATGATCCCATTAATGCACGGGTTTTTTCTAAAATCCTGACTCGTCGAGGGCAATTGGCGGTCAAACATACGGAAGATGTAGAAGAGGTTCTACAAATTGCCCAGGCCCATGAAGCTGATGTGATCTTGATGGATGTATCCCTCTCCCGCAGTGTATATGATGGCAAACCTGTAGATGGGATTAAGATTACCCAGATGCTAAAGCAAGATCCCAATACCGCTGAGATTCCCATCATTTTGGTGACAGCCCATGCGATGCAGGGCGATCGCGAATCATTCATGAAACAAAGTGGGGCGGATTCATACATTTCCAAACCCGTCGTGGATCATCAAGAGTTTGTAGACATGATCAAGGCCCTGATTCCGGAAGACTAACCCGAAAACATAGGACGATGGGGGCACCCTGGCATTGGCCCGATATTCCCCATGCTTAAAGGGGCTAGGGTCCAACCTCGGATAGAAGGGAACGGCAAAACGTCAGGCTTATCCGCTTCAATAATACATTTGAACTGAATTTTAAGCAATCACTCGACAATAACCAGGCAATAAGAGGGATGGGAATGAATCAACAATGGGGGCGGCAAGGGCGATGGTCCCTAGTAGGCGCGGTGTTAGTGGGGGCGATCGCCCTAGGAGTTTGGCTGGCTCCAAGTTGGACCCCAGGGGGCTGGTCCTTTGCTCAGCCCAGTCCCCCCCCATCCGGGCCATCTGGGACACCACCAACGGAGTTACGGGGGGTATGGCTGACCAACATTGACAGCAGCGTCCTTTTTTCCCGAAATGAAATCCAATACGGCTTACAACGCTTGGCCCAGCTTCATTTTAATACCATTTATCCAACGGTCTGGAACTGGGGCTATACGTTGTATCCGAGCGCGATCGCCCAATCCGCCCTCGGCGAGGCCATTGATCCCCACCTCGGCCTACAGGATCGGGATTTACTGCAAGAACTGGTAGACCAAAGCCATCATTTAGGCTTGAGCGTCATGCCCTGGTTTGAATTTGGCCTGATGACCCCATCCTATGCGGAACTGGCGCGGCGGCATCCCAGTTGGATCGGACAGCGACAGGATGGCAGCACTGTAGTGATGCAAGGTCGCCATCCTCGCAAATGGTTGAACCCCCTGCATCCTGGGGTACAGCAATTGATGGTGGGCATCATTACAGAAGTGGTGCAGCGGTACGAAGTAGATGGCATTCAATTGGATGATCATTTTGGGATGCCCGTGGAGTTAGGATATGACCCTTACACCGTGGCCTATTACCAAGAAACCCACGGGGGCCAAGATCCGCCCACGGATGTCAATGACCCCGATTGGGTCCAGTGGCGAGCCGATATGATTACCCAGTTAATGGGCCAGATTGTCACAGCGGTGCGCCAGATTAACCCTAACTGCCACATTTCCCTATCGCCCAATCCTCAACCCTTTGCCCGTGATCAGTTTTTGCAAGATTGGGAGGCATGGCAGCGCTTGGGTTATTTGGATGATTTGATTATCCAAGTGTATCGCGGTGGGATGGAATCCTTTGAGGCGGAACTGGATCGACCCCGGCTCCAGGCAATCAAGGGGCAACTGCCCATCAGTATCGGCATTTTGACAGGCTTGCGGAACCGTCCCACCGATGATGAATTAATTGTGCAGCAGGTGCAAGCCAGCCGCGATCGCGCTTTCTCCGGGGTTTCCTTTTTCTTTTATGAATCCTTGGGCGATCGCAAAGCCTTGTTCCAGCGCCTATTCCCCACTCCCGCATCTCGACCTAACGAGGCGTTATCTCAAGTAAGGTAAGGCACTAGAACGAGGCGGACCCAGGCAAGGCGAACTAGGATCTAAGAATGCTCATTGTTGTGACAAACTATCCACACTCAGGGGTACCAACTCACCCTGGACGGTCAAGCCAATCACCATCTGGTCATGGGGATAAATCACCTCCCCGGTTAAAGCACATCGCTCTTCCTGTTGGGCGATCGCCCTCATACTCACTCGAATATCATCACGGGCCACCTGGGGTTCATACTCCCCGGACTTTTGCCAAACATAGTTCCACAACACATCCCGAATCAGGGCTTGATAGCCTTGATTGCCCGCTAAATCTTTGAGTTTTTCTTTGAGTTCCCGTTCTAAGCGGATGCTTGTCACCTCCATCTCAGTGGTGGGGGTACGGTGAATGGATGGTCGATTAATCGTTTGCATAAGTACTCCTACAATTTTACAAACAGGGGTGATAGAACCGGGCCAGCCACCCGTGGGGCGAGGAAACCAAAAGACGGTTCCTTGCCGGGGCCAGTTCCTCGTTCTACCTTACTTTAATACTACAACTGTATTATGTGAATGCCCAGATCCCATCGGTCGGATTCCCGATAAGCCAAACCGACCCAAGACACACCATCTAAAATCGAGGTAAACTCACTACTCTGGTCATCATTCCCCCCCCCTATCCAACAAAATCCAACAAAATTCATTGAAATACATGCTGCAATCTACCGTTGTCCGTGCCAGATTTAACGTCTTACTGCTCAGTTTATGCCAAGCCCTCGGCAGCACCAGCGTTACCATCGTTGTCACCATGTCGGCCCTAGTGGGTTATGCCCTAGCGGAACAAAAGGCATTAGCCACCTTACCCATCACTCTGACTCAATTAGCCACTATGATGTTCACCGTCCCCGCTTCCCTGATTATGAAACGGTGGGGACGGCAAAAAGGGCTGATGCTGGGAAGCTGTATTGGGATGGCTGGGGCTGGGCTTGGGGTACAAGCCACCCTTATGGGCAGCTTTACGTTATTCTGCATGGCCACATTCTTGATGGGGGCATTCAATATTTTTGCTTGGTACTACCGTTTTGCGGCGGCGGATGTGGCGGCGGAGTCTTGGAAAGCCCAGGCCATTTCCTTGGTGGTATCGGGTGGGGTGATTGCGGCGATCGCTGGTCCTCGCCTTGCTAGCTTGGGGAAAGATTGGTGGCAACCGGATTTGTTTGCCGGATCATTGGCGATTATTGTGCTGCTACAACTGGGCATTTTGGTGGTGCTGCAATTTATCCAAATTCCCCCCATCCAAGTTCAGGAAAACCAGGGTAACGGGCGATCGCTTCTCACCTTAGTGCAACAACCCGTGTTTGCGATCGCCATCCTCGGTAGCGCCATTGGTTACGGCATCATGGTGCTAGTGATGACCGCCACCCCCCTAGCCATGCAGGCGTTGGACTACCCTTTCGACCAAACCGCCTTAGTGATTCAATGGCACGTTTTAGGGATGTTTGCCCCCTCCTTCGTCACCGGATTTTTGATTAGTCGCTTTGGGGTGGTACAAATTATTCTGTCTGGCGTGGCTTTAAACTTACTGTGCTGTGGCATTAACTTAACCGGAACCAGCTTTAATCATTTTGCGATGGCATTATTAATCTTAGGAGTGGGCTGGAATTTCATGTTTGTTGGGTCTACCACCCTGTTTACGGAAGCTTATCACACCAATGAAAAAGCGAAATCCCAAGCAATGCATGACTTTTGTATGTTTGCCTTCGTTGCCCTATGCAGTTTGATGTCGGGGCAGTTGCTTTATCACTACAGTTGGACAGTGGTAAATCAGGTGAGCTTGGTGCCCGTGGCGATCGCCCTCCTCAGTTTTGGTTGGCTCCTGTTCCAGCAACAACGCTCAGTCCCGGAAGTGGAATGATCCCTGGGATGGGGACAGAACTGGGCCATAATGGGAGTGGTTGTGTTGGCAAGAGGCTGCAATGGATCGTTCAAAACTAGTGGCTGTTATTACCGGAATTATCGCCTTGCTTCTAGGAATCGCCTACCTGGCCTTAGTCCAATTCTTAGATTTTCGCGGCGAAATGATCCCCGCTCCCATTGATTTAGATGCCGTATTGCGCCCCCTTCAAACCCTTACCCGCTGGTAAACTAGCCGCACCTGGCGCACCTCAAGCTGTTCGGATACCGTAAATTGGACGCGATCGCGCTCCTGTAACCCAAATTGGTGAAACTGGGCTAGTTCCTCATCGGACAGCGGCCAAGGGGGACCAGAAGGAATCGTACCGTTATCCCGAATCCGCGTCACCACAAACAACGTTCCAGCCGCCGCTACCGTTGCCGCCACCGCTGTGATCACCGCTGTTCGGACATTGAGCGGCAGCGCTTGCATATCCCGAATTTCCACCACAAGATCAAAACGTTGTTGCCACTCCTGGGGGAACTTGAACAAATCGGCAACCTGATAATCTACGGATGAATCGGGAAATCGTCGCTGACACCAAGCGATCGCCGTCGGGGCGATATCAAACGCAGTTACCTTAAATCCCCGCTGCGCCAGCAATTCCGCATCATCCCCCAAACCGCAACCAATCACCAGGGCTTTACGTCCATTACCCTGAATTGCCCCAGCCTCTAACCAATCCCGCAAGTAAGGGTAGGGTTGCAGCTTGGCCCACGGAATTTGAGTGGCATCTCCTTGGGCCTGTTGATAGAGCGGTTCAAACCAGTTGGCCGGATGCCCCGATTGGATGGCCTCAGCCGATAAATCAGCGATCCGCTGTTGGAGGGATTGGGGTTGTTCTTCAAACATCGCGCTAAAAACATCCTAAATCAATCGTTTCTCTGAAATGAAATCTGGAATTGGGGGACATATCACTCCCTTTAGCCATTCTACAAATTAGAATTAGCCATGAATCGATTCAGGCCCAGAGCTTAGGCCCGTTGTTCCCTAATCATCCCAGCAACAGGGGGGCTAACCAACCCCTACAAGATTAGCGTTACAAGCAGGAGTGAGAGGCCGTAGCTGATTGACTGACAAAACTCAAACTACCCTCACCCCAACCCCTCTCCCAGAGCGGGAGAGGGGCTTTCGACCCAAGAACCTGGTTTGAAGTCCCTTCTCCCCTTGTGGGAGAAGGGATTTAGGG
>JAYKIC010000447.1:0-2662 GCA_035284985.1 Leptolyngbyaceae cyanobacterium | reverse complement strand
CAAAGACTCCACCACATAATGACCAATACATCCACTCGCACCCGTAATAAAAATTCGCTGGGATTTCATAATCTCAATCACCACCACCACAGTAACCGTCGCTAATCAGCTAATAACTAAGGGACTTACAAAAAAGTGCTAGTTGGGGGATCGACCACCAAAATTTAATGTCCTTCAGCGTAGCAAAACAAAGGGGGACGATTAGAATATCATCCCCCGACAGAATTATTATCTAGTTAACAAAAAAGTTGAAATCCTAGCCACACCAGAGATATGATCGCTCAACATCTTTACTTCTTGATGTCTTTGGCCATTTTGCGGAACATATCGATACTGGAGTCGTTGCTCCGCTTCACCGTAGACTTACTTGCCTTAAATGAAGGAGTAGGAGGTGTAAAGGAAGAAGGCTGGAAGGACGGAGTCTTAGACATGTAAGAGGGTTGGGACGCTGCACTAGAAGTGGACGTACTAGGAGCTACAAATCCTTGCTCACTGATCTTCTTGTAGGAGCTGGAGGAAACTTGACTCACTTGGGCTTTCCCACGGGGAAAGGTCCGTTCAATTGTTTTGCTTTTTCTCATATAGTCGATGTTGCCAAACGTCTTAGCATCATCTGGCTCCAAGAAAAACGCATCTTTGGGACGAGGAGCACTGGACTGCGCCTCTTTCTTCTTCCCGCTAAATAAACCTTTGATAAATCCTGTCATAATCCCTTCCTGAATTGTAGTTTGCAAAGAAACGTAGTGAATATTTACCTCGTGTTACGAGTATTACAAAAACTTATCCAAAATACAAGCCCTTCTCAGAAAAGAATCGATATTTCTCAGAGAAAAAGGGGACGGATGGGAATATTCCTTCAGATCACTCAGGTTACAGTCCACCGGGGTATATTACGCTAGAGTGGTTGAAAACGGGTAACGGTTCGCCTATGACGCTGGGATCATCAATGGAATATGTTGTAGAAGAGGCATCGGACCTGCGGCTGGATCAGTGGCTGGCGGTACGGGCATCGGGTTTATCTCGCTCTCATTTACAAAAGTTGATTGAGCAAGGGCACGTTATGGTGAACGCCCAGGTTTGTCAGGCAAAAAAGAAACTGTTGATGGTAGGCGATCGCGTTTCTCTCCATTTACCCCAAGCCCAACCGTTAGACCTGATTGCCGAAGATATCCCCCTTCACATTTTATATGAAGATGACCATCTGATTGTGCTGAATAAACCAGCGGGGATGGTGGTTCATCCCGCACCGGGCCATGATTCTGGCACCTTAGTCAATGCTTTGCTATTTCACTGTCCTAGCCTCCCAGGGATTGGCCATGTGAAGCGGCCTGGGATTGTCCATCGCCTCGACAAGGACACCACTGGGGCCATGGTGGTGGCTAAAACCGATCAGGCGATGCAGCATCTCCAGGAGCAAATTCGCACGAAAACTGCCCAGCGGGAATACCTGGCCTTGGTTTACGGTTCACCTCAAATGGACAGCGGTACGGTGGATCAACCCATTGGTCGTCATCCCGTTGATCGGAAAAAAATGGGAATTGTGCCAGAGGACAAGTGGGGTCGTCGGGCCATTACCCACTGGACCGTTAAGGAACGCATTGGCAATCACAGTTTGCTGCACTACCAGCTTGAAACGGGGCGAACCCATCAAATTCGGGTCCATAGTGCCCACATGGGCCATCCGGTGATTGGTGATCCCCTTTATACCGCTGGGCGATCCCTGGGCATTAATCTAACGGGACAGGCGCTCCATGCGTGGCAGTTAACGTTGAATCATCCAGTGACGGGCGATCGCCTCACCCACACCGCCCCCCTGCCGCCCCAATTTGAAACCCTGTTGAATACGTTACGCCTTCGCTACAACGCCAGTCGTCGATCCTAAGGCGGGAATGCTGATCCAGCAGGTTTGATGAACTGTCGTAGGATGAACATGGATTAAACTACATGGATCAAGTTGAACCAAGGTAACTTTGATGGATAAGAAAATGGAGAGCCAGATTGAGCAACTGGTGATGATGGCTCAGGATGAAATGACCCAATATAGCACGGATGCACTAAAAGTCGAGAAACTCCGACGCAAGTTTAGTTTTGCGGTGCCCTATCCGGAGCAAAAGGCGATTCGGGAGGCGATCGCCTCGAATTTATCCCAAAATTTCTTCTGGAGCAAAATGCTAGGGGAGAATCGCCAAATGCTAGCGTTGCCCTTTTGGGGGATTGGTGGTTTGGGCTTACTGTTGGGGATTTCGTTTAAACAACCGTTGGATTTTATTGCTCCGGTGATTGGGTTTTACCTCGCCTTTCGCATTCAAAAATGGGGTTGGGAGGTGGAAGCCAAAAATTTGGTGATTAAAACCTTGGATGACATCGAAGCTGGGGTAGAAGCGGCGCGGGCAGAGTCCGCTCAATAACATTACAAGGGGATGATGGGGTAGGGACTAATGGCATTACAGGCAAAGAAACGGTTTGGGCAACATTGGCTCAAAGATGAGCAGATTTTGAATCACATCGTGGCCGCTGCGGATGTTGGTGGGAGCGATCGCATTCTGGAAATTGGCCCCGGCACTGGGCTATTAACTCGTCGGTTGGTTCCCTATGCGGAACGGGTAGTGGCGGTGGAAGTGGACCGCAATTTGTGTCAAAAGTTACGGGTTGAATTCCAAGC
>JAYKIC010000446.1:0-7651 GCA_035284985.1 Leptolyngbyaceae cyanobacterium | reverse complement strand
GGCGAGTTGGGATTGGAGGCGGATATGTTGATCTATACCCCGAAGGAGGGCGATCGCTTCCTCTACACCAAGCCCAAGTCCAATGACCTGCCGATCAGGGCCGCTTTCCATGGCAATAGCGATGGCTCCCCTGTTTCGATCCCAACGGCTAGCCCAACGGCTTTTAATGCGCCATCCCATTTTTCCCCGGTGGCGGCGGACCCCATAGCGTCGGGGCCAACTCTGCCAGAATTGATGCAACGGCTGCAATTGCTGGATACTAAGCTGGATGCGCTGATTGTGACCTCTCAGGCGAGATGGAGGCCGGGGGGGACGAATGCAACGCCGTCGTCTTCGGCTCCAGGCACTAGCCCGGATCAGGCCCAGGCGTTGGCGACTGCGTTGATCCGCCAAATGCAGAGCCAAACCCAGCATCAAATTGGTCAACACCTGACCCAGTACCTGTCCCAGCAATTGCCCCACCAATTGGCGATCGCCATCGCCCCCCTCCAGCAACAGTTGGATGATCTGCAAGACCAGGTGGAAAATTTAGCGGATTACGTTGCAGAGCTGGATGTGGCTGATTTTGATGTGTCCCCGCCCGTCCCCCAAACCGATGAAGAATGGCTGGAGCGGATTAATGCCACTTGGGGGACCGTGGGGGATTACGAGAAATACAGTGCTAGTTATCGGGATGCTAATGCGGAAGCCCCCTTGCAGGAAACCCCCGATTGGATTGCCCTGTGTGAATTTGACTGGACTTGGCCCCTATGCCCCACCTTGGCGGATTTGTATCAACTGATCCGGGGGAGTAATGGGGTTGGGGATGATGGGGCCGATATTTTGCAACAGTTTGGCCAACATATTGACCCCAAAACGGGTGATTCCTACTATCCCTACCAGCTAGGGGGCTATTCGGCCCTGGATGCGTTGCGCCAAATTGCCCATAATCCTGACCATTCCTGGCTCCCGGAGCTAAAGCGGTTGTGGACGTTGTTGGGCGATCGCAACCATCCCATTTTTCAATTATTTGGCTGGGAGGCGGAGGCGATCGCCGCCCTCGAACATCTGGTATCTCCCCCCCGACAAAACTATGGGGCGCGATCGGCTACCGATGCGGGCTACAGTAGCGGATATCGGGCTGGTTCTGCGGCATCCAGTCCCACCCTGCGGGATTATCAGGCGATTTTGAATTTAGGCCCATTTACCCCGATTACGATTGAAACGATTAAACGGGCCTACCGTCAGGCCATGAAAGCGGCCCATCCCGATGCGGGGGGCAGTAAGGAATATGCCCAGCAGGTGAATGCGGCCTATGCAGCGGTAATGGCCCACTATTTTCCTGAGGTAAATCAGGGATAAGACCAGCGGGACTACTCTTCAAGCTGTTCTACTTCAGGCGGGGTATACCCATTTTCAAAGGCAAAGCGGGTCAATTGGGCACGATTTTCCATCTCTAGCTTGCCTAAAATATTGCTGAGATGGGTTTGCACCGTGCGGGGACTAATGAAAAGGCGATCGCCAATTTGCTTATTCGTTAACCCCTGAATCACCTGCCAAAACACCCGTTGTTCGGCGGGGGACAGGGGTAACGGTTTGGGTGTTTCCACGGGGGGTGGTTCTGGCGACTGGGGGCTAGCCTGGGTTTGTTGGAGAAGCTGGACTAACTCAGTGTGGATACGGTGCGATCGCTCCAATTGCGCCTCAATTTTAGCCAACAACTCCAGCGGCTCAAACGGCTTCACCAAATAATCATCCGCCCCAATCTGATGCCCCTTCACCCGATCCTCCAACCCACTGCGACTAGAGAGAAAAATGAAAGGAGTCAGCCGTCCCGCTCGCTGACTGCGTAGGGTGCGGCAAAATTCCAACCCATCCATCTGGGGCATGACAATATCAGACACAATCAGGTCCGGATGATATTGTTCAAACAGGGAAAGCGCTTCCACCCCTGTTTCTGCCTGAATAATAGTGTAGCCGTGAGTTTCAAGATAATGGCTTAGCGCTATTCGTAGCGTTACATCATCATCCACCAGCAAAATCGTTTTCATGGCATGGCACGCATGGTTTTTAACGGAAAAGTTGGGTCTGCCAACCACCTTTAAATAGTCATACACCCCTTGATGCAATAATGTGGCTTTTCTAAATATTTGTGTATCCAAATGATTGGATATACTTATGCTTCCCGATGGCAAAATTGGGTTGTATCTTCCTTGACAAATTCTATGTTACGAGATTTAAGCCTAATCTGTGGTGATGGAATTGGTAAAACTGGTATTTGGAAAACTGTAATCGATGAAACTGATGAAATTCCTGAAACTTAGGAGATATGGGATTGGTGCCAGACAAGCACAATATAGCACTACCCCCAATAGCCAAGATTATGTTTAAGGAAATGCCGCTTTGGGCAGACTTATGCTCTACTATGCATTGATGTGAAATTAAGGATGTGCAAAGGCCATGTATGAAAAACTGATGCCGCCCACCGAAGGCAATCCCATTACCTTTGTCAATGGTGAGCCTCAAGTGCCAGACCACCCCATTATTCCCTTTATTCGGGGTGATGGTACCGGGGTCGATATTTGGCCTGCAACCCAGCGGGTGATTGACGCGGCGGTAAAAGCGGCCTACGGGGAACAGCGTCAGATTGAGTGGTTCAAAATTTATGCTGGAGATGAAGCCTGTGATGTCTATGGCACCTACCAGTATTTACCGGACGATACCCTACAAGCCATTCGGGACTATGGCATTGCCATCAAAGGGCCGCTGACTACTCCAGTGGGAGGCGGCATTCGGTCCCTTAACGTGGCCCTCCGACAAATTAACGACCTCTATGCCTGTGTGCGCCCTTGTAAGTATTATCCTGGTACCCCCTCACCCCATAAAACGCCAGAAAAGCTAGACGTAATCGTTTATCGGGAAAATACCGAAGATATTTACCTGGGGATTGAATGGAAACAGGGGAGTGAGATTGGCGATCGCCTTATCAAACTACTCAACGAAGAACTAATTCCCGCCACCCCGGAACACGGCAAAAAGCAAATTCCCCTAGAATCGGGAATTGGCATCAAACCTATTAGTAAACCCGGTAGCCAGCGCCTCGTCCGCCGTGCCATCCAACACGCCCTACGCCTCCCCCCCGAAAAGCAACAGGTGACACTGGTTCATAAAGGCAACATTATGAAATACACCGAAGGCGCGTTCCGGGATTGGGGCTATGAATTGGCGATCACCGAATTCCGCAACGAGTGTGTGACCGAGCGGGAATCCTGGGTACTCAGCAACAAGGAGGCGAATCCTGACCTCTCCATCGAGGACAACGCCCGCAAGGTAGAGCCGGGATACGATGCCCTCACCCCGGAAAAGCAATCGGTCATCTGTGACGAAGTGAAAGGGATTTTGGAAGCCATTTGGGATAGCCACGGCAGCGGACAGTGGAAGACCAAAGTGATGGTGAACGATCGCATTGCGGACAGCATTTTCCAACAAATTCAAACCCGTCCCGCCGAATACTCGATTTTGGCCACCATGAACCTTAACGGTGATTATCTCTCCGATGCGGCGGCGGCCATGGTGGGTGGTTTAGGCATGGGGCCAGGAGCCAACATTGGCGATACCTGCGCCATTTTTGAAGCCACCCATGGTACCGCCCCCAAACATGCAGGACTGGACCGGATCAACCCTGGTTCCGTTATTCTGTCCGGGGTCATGATGCTGGAGTTCATGGGTTGGCAAGAAGCTGCGGAATTAATCAAAAACGGCATTAGTAACGCCATTTCTAACCGAGAAGTAACCTATGACTTAGCCCGGTTGATGGAACCCCCCGTTGATGCGCCATTAAAATGTTCTGAGTTTGCCACCGCCATCATCAACCATTTCCACGACTAAAATCCTGCTCTATCTTCCAGTCTTCCCCCTGCTCAGTCCTAGACTCTGGCTGGGACGGAGCAGGGGGAAGACTCTGGCATGGGGAGCCGGAGGCTCTGGGGGAGGTGCCCAGCCGGAGTCTGGGTACCAGACATAACGTTGATATTGCATTAGTCTAATATGATGGAGAGTATTGCCACGGACGGGAGATACCTTGATGACCCACCCTACCCTTATTTTTTTGTTACGGATATCACCGCGCCGCATGGCCGCAGTGATATCAGGGCTGCTCATTGGGCTTGTTTATGGCGAAATGGTAGGGGATCGAGCCATGGCGAAACCTTCCAGCCCCACTGTCCCCCATTTGGCCATGACTCCTTTTTCTATGGACGCTAATGATTCGATTGCTGCTGATGATTGGCTAGCCCAAGCTTTGACGACGACCGAGGATACGGAAGCAGAGTTAGCCTTGCAATTGGAAGCGGTAAAGCGTACCACTGCTTTATTCAACGTCATGTTGGTGGTGTTGGGGTTATTGTTAGCAGCGGCGATCACAGGCATTTGGATCTTGCGCCGATCGGTGTTGCGGGAAGTGACCCTCATCGTCCAAGCTCACTTACGGGAGTTGGGGGATCTGAAGGGGCAAATTGCCATTGCGAAGGATCAGGTCGAGGGCATTCTCAAGGAATTTGAATCCTTTGCCGATGATATGGGCCAAGATGCGGAGGCTTTTCAGCAGCAGGTGGAAAAGCGACGGGATGCCCTGCGGCAATTGTCGGAGGAGCTAGCAACTATCCGTCAGCATTCCATTCAGAGTATCGAAAGCCAGGTGGAGCAGTCGGAAACCCAATTCAAAGAACTCCAGGCCCAGTATTCCACCCAGATCAATACCCTGACAGCGGCAGCGGATGAGGAGAAGAATGGGGTAATCCAGGCGCTCAAAGACTTGGCCCAGCGAGTCTCGGAACAGATGCAGCAATTGCAAGCGGAAACCCGCCAAGAGCAACAGGCCGCCCTCAAGGGTCTGGGTGAATCCACTGAGGATATGAAGCAACAGTTTAATCGAGTTCTCGCTGATGCTAAGCGTCACCAGGGCGATGTGGCCATGTCTTTGGAAAAGGTGGCGGCGGGGTTGGCTCCCACGTTGGATCAGTTGCGGCTGGAGGCGAAGGCGGAGTTGCGCCAGTTCCAAGACAAGACGGTGACTGAGTTTGAGCAAATGAAAACGGATTTGGGCGGTCAACTGGCCCAGGTGCAGCAGGGGATTGAACGGGAACGGCAGCAGGTGTTTAAGGTGCTGAATCAGTTGGAGGAGGACTATCGCCAGCGGTTATCGAAGCTGAATGCGATCGCCGTTGAGGAACAGCAGCGGGTGACGGGGGTATGCCAATCCCTAGAGACTGATTTGAAGCGACAAATTTCCACCCTCCAAGCTGAGGCGATTCAGCAACAGACGGAAATGGCCCAGGCGTTAGAAACGTGGCAACTGGATTGGACCCAGCAAGTAGGGGGTTTGCAAGAAAAAGCCCGGTTGCAGGAACAAACGATTAACACCAAGTTAGCCACCTTGGCCACGGCGTTTGAAACGAAGCTCAATGAATTAAAGGCCGATACCGAGGCCCAGCAGCAGGCGGTTCAGGCCAATATTGAACAGCTTGATCGGGTCTTTGAAACCCAGAAGCAAAAGTTGGTGGAAGAAGGTCAGGAACGGAAACGGGCGATCGCCGACCAATTAGAAGAAGTGGTCAGCCAAATTCGCAAGGAATTGAACACGTTGCGCGATCGCACTAATACCCACGGGGATGCTGTCTTTGCCCATTTGACCGAAACTGATAGTGAAATTGCGGCACAGTTGGCGGATATTAAAGCAGCGGTGAAAGATCAGCGGGAGCGTTTACGGATCAATGTGGAATCGCTCCAAGCCAAGTTTGAGGCTAAGTTGGGTGAATTGGAAGCGGGGGCCGTGGATAATAAGGCAACCACCCTACAACGATTCCAAAGTTTGGAGGCGGAGTTAACCCATTACCTCACCAAGTTGGAAGCTACGGCCCAGAGTCGCAAGGATGAAATTCTGACCCAATTGGCGGAACTTACCCCGGAGGTGGTGGCCCAAACCTTTATTGCTGAAACGGATCAGCGGGTGATGGCGTTAGCAGACCAAATTCAGGTGCTGAAGTCCAATCGCCCTGAATTGTTCATGACCATTGATGAGTATGTGGTGCAGGCGGCGGTGCTGACGGAGGAGGGACGCTACCAGGAGGCGATCGCTGCCTACGATAATGCCTTGGAATTGCAACCCCGCAATGCCAACCTCTGGTGTAAGCGGGGTCTAGTGTGGGCCGAACAAAACCAGTTTGAAGCGGCGATCGCTGACTTTGATCGGGCGATTGAGTATGGTGGCAACAATGCGGCTCCTTGGTACTATCGCGGGTTGGCCCTGAGTGAATTGCGGCAATTTGACGGGGCAGTGGATGCGTTTGATGCAGCGGCCCAATTGGACCCCAATGATGCCAAAATCTGGTTTAATCGCGGCATAGCCCTGAATCGTCAGCGGCAACAGGAGATGGCCCTAGAATCCTTTGAAAAGGCGGTGGCCATTAATCCCGACTACCACGAAGCTTGGGTGAAGCAGGGCATTACCTTGGGAATGCTTCAGCGCCATGAAGCGGCTTACGATGCCTTTGACCAAGCGGTGCAGATCAATGGTGGTGATGCGGTGGCTTGGCTCAACCGAGGGCTGGCCCTGCAAGAACTGGAGCGGGATGAGGAGGCGATCGCGTCCTTCGATCAAGCCTTGACCCTCAACCCCAGTATGAATAAAGCCCTCATTCACAAAGGTCAGAGTTTGATGAATCAACGGCAGTATGGGGAGGCGATCGCCATCTTTGACCAAAGCCTCGCCCTCCTGCCCGACAATGCCCCAGCCCATTACCAAAAAGCCATCTGCTGTGTCACCCAGGGAGAAATCGAGACCGGGTTGGAAAGTTTGCAAAAGGCGATCGCAGGGGACAGTCGCTATCGAGAACAGGCCCGGAATCATAGCGCCTTTGCCCGCCTATCTAGGGATGACTGGTTTCGGCAACTGATGGGTGAACTGGAGCAGTAATCACCACTGCGGGGAGAATCTCCCCTTGCGGTTATGGCCCTTCGGCTTCCTCTGTTCCTGCTTCGGTTAGGGGAGGGGAGGTCATTGGCATTGCCATGCGGATTTGCTCAATGCGATCGCGGTTTACCCCCAGATCCGATTCCCCCAAGCGAGAAGCGGAGCGGACATGGATGATGGCTTCGTCTTCGGGAAAGTAAAATTCTGCGTCATCCACAAACCCCATTAACTGGCTGGTGGCGGCAATGCGGATGTAGTCCTCTGCTTCTGCTACTACTTCGGTGCGGGGAAGACCCATGAGAACGGTGAGCAGGGTATCGTGGGCAGTGGCGCGATCGCCCCCGTACTCAATCGGCGCAATTTTGTGTCCGGCATCGGCTGGATCGCCTTGGCTGACCACGCAATTGGGGGATGGGGGACAGGGGGATAACTGGCCCTCGTTCACCCCCAAGGTTGGTGGGGTACCCGCAAAAAGCGTCTTGAAACCAGGGATCGCGGCAACCCTGGAAAGGGATGCAGGGGTGACGAATTGGGCAAGGGGAAGTTGGACTAGGGGCGGAGAATTGAGGGTGGTGGTTACGGAAATCGGCAACGCCAGGGTGGCAGGGCTAGGAGTTAGCCAGTGTAGTAAACCAATGATGCCGGAGCATAGGAGAGAAAGGAGGAAAGCCATAGGGATTCTAGTTCTGGAATTTTTGGTCT
>JAYKIC010000445.1:0-3913 GCA_035284985.1 Leptolyngbyaceae cyanobacterium | reverse complement strand
CAACTCGGTATAGTCGGTGCTGCTTTCCGCCGTGCCGTCAATGGTGTAATTGACGATGATATCCTGGCTCAGATCGCCGCCCGATCGCCTCACGGTAAAGACTCCAGGATCATTCTCATCCAACAATGGCTCAGATGCAGCGTCATCGGTGGCGACGATCTGCACGGTAGTCGCCCCACTATCATTAGTCGGATCGCTTGTAGTCGGATCGCTTGTAGTCGGGTCGCTTGTAGTCGGGTCGCCAAGCTCGATACCAATAATTTCTGGAGTGCTGCCAACAAACATAAATTGCTCTTGGGTGAGAATTTGAGTGCTGACTTGGCGAAGCTGGACGATCGCCTTCCCATCCGCTATCACAATGGTATTGCTGCCAGTTTGGTTAACCGACACGGTACTGGCATTGCGGAACCAGAGGCGATCGCTATCAGCATCAAAGTCCAAGATGGTATGGGATTTTTGTGGAGCGAGACGGTCAAATATCTTAAAAATATCGTCTCCAGCACCACCTTTAAATTGCAATTGAAGACTCTTTTGTCCCGCCGCCAATGTATCGTTGCCCTTGCCCCCGTCAAGGCGATCGCCCTTGCCCCCAATTAACGTATCGTTACCGCCTAATCCCAATAATCGGTTTTTCCCTTTCCCTTTAGAGGCATCGATGATATCCTTGCCATTTGTGCCTCGAATCGTTTCTTTCTTCCCTCGAACCTTAATCTTTTTTAATGCTGTGATGTCAGCTTCACCCACCATCGTCTCATCATCAGATAAACCGGTAAGATCGCGGTTCAATTGATCAGTGGTAAGCCCCACATTGGCTGAAGTAACTTCAGGGAAGAGTGTAAGCGATTCCCAAGGATTTCCCCCCAAGCCATTGCTAGTTGAGGTAAGTAGTAGGGATTCCCCGCCAAGTCCATTGGTATTGAACGGATCAAGCAACAAACCGGACTGAGGGGCAAAGGGACTAGAGTCCTGAGTTGTAACAAAATCTGACATTTGGAAGACCTCAAATAGCACAATTAACCAAAGGATAACTACAGTTCTATTCAGAAGTCTTGTACTTTCTAATCATCGTTTTAGGACTTTTTCTCCATCACTCTTGGTGAAATGATGCAACTCAGCTTTTTATCTAAAACACAGGAGCATCCTATTTTTAGGCTACTAGGGAAAATTAAACACGATATCAAGAAGCAACTCAAACGGGGGTAAGGGCAGAGGCATATTCTGTTTTAGGGCGCGATCGCCCTAGGCGGTGGGCCAACCTACGCTACAGGCTTTTTAGGCAGTCAACCATGCCAACATTACAATTGATCAGGATCGACCCCCAATTCTCTGAGCTTGTTAGCCAAGCGTTCGGCCCGTTGTTTTTCCTGTTCGGTGCGTTCGTCACCGTGCAGCAGTAAATTGCCTGCTTGATCCCACCAGCGCAACCAAGGAAGCCGTTGATTAAAATATTCTCCGTCCCAGATGCCCAATTCTACGCCGAGGGGGGCGATCGCAAAATGGCCGCGCTCATTAGGGCGACATTGCTGATAGCGATTGGCGACTAACGTATACACCTCCACTGAGGCTTGCTCTACTTCGTAGATGGCATAAAAGGGCACCCGAATCGCTTGCTCATAGACCCAAAATTTTCCCGCTTTTGCGTCTTCGGTAGAGAAGGGTGAGGTCGCATCCCGTTCTTCCGCGCCATTACCGGATACGAATTCAATCACAATCAACGGAGCGACAATTTCCTGCCACATCACGTAGGAGCGTCGCCCTTTGCCATTCAATAGGGGCGGAACGTTGGGGACATAAAACCAGTCCGGTGCTTCGGCACCCCGTTGGGGCGGATCGGTGAGTCGCCAGTAAATACCGCTGTCTTGGCCGATGGCATATTGTCCATCCGGATGGAGGGCATCCAGCACCGGACGAATCGAATCGGTCAACAACACACTTTGAGGATGCTCCTGAAAATTTTTCACAAACGTCCCATCCTCGCAGGGCAATTGGGTATGGTCGGGCAGAGAGGGCGGGAGGGTGGCTTGTGGGAGAGACGGTCCAGGTTGGGCGATCGCCATAGCAACACTCCAGAAAAGAACAAGTGTTTTAATTTTACCCGAATTTCCATGATGCGGTGGTAGAATAGCGGGTTGAATTCAGATGATATGATGCTGGCTAAAATCACGGCTAACACCACCATGACCCCATCCTCGGTACCGACCTCAGCATCACATCAGGCGTGGCGCGATCGCATCCACGCTACCCTTACCCGACTGCGACACCTGACCCAACAATCGGTGCAATCGGGGTGGCGATCGCACGCTGCCATTGACTCAATGGTCACAGGCTTGAATGCCGAAAAGTGGGAGCAGTGGGAACCTGTGACCGTGAATGAGCGGGGGCACATTGCTTGGTCCCGTGGCAGACAAGTGTTGTGGTTGGGGCAAACGGTTACGATTCCCACCGATTTGCAGGGCTATCCGGTGGACGGTTTGCTGTTGCGCTTATCGTTAACCTGGTGGGCGGAGGATGCCCAAATTTTTGTGGATGGTGAGTTGGTGCAAGCGGGGGATTTGTTTGATTGTGCGGCCCGGATTGTGTTGCGATCTTCGGCGATGCCGGGTGATCAGATTCGGGTGGCGCTGCGACTGGTGAGTCCGGGGCACGATGATGGGGCGTTGGTGCGATCGCAACTTCTTTACGAAAAAATTAACACTCCCGAAAACCTTGGCGTTACTCCCCTTAATCCCCCCTTAGCAAGTGGAGAAACTCCGGTCCTCCCCCTGAGCAAGGGGGAGCTAGAGGGGGTAGCTCCAGAACCAGGATTTGTCGCTGATGAGTTGGCGGTATTGGGTCACTATTTCCAGGCTTTTACGCCAGAACAGTTGCCGATTCTTGCGGATTTGATAGACGAAGTTCCGTGGGAAAGGGTGAAGAATCGAGAGAAATTTGATGGGGCGATCGCCCACCTCCGCCAGCAACTCCTCCCCTTCAGCCATTGGATTAAACAGCGCACCATCAAGCTCCTCGGTCATGCCCACCTTGATTTAGCTTGGCTTTGGCCCATCCCCGAAACCTGGGAGGTGGCGGAACGCACCTTTGAATCGGTCTTGACGTTGCAGCAAGATTACCCCCAACTGATTTTCGGTCATTCTACTCCCATGCTCTATGAATGGATTGAGCAACATCGACCAGATTTATTTAAGCGAATTCAAACCCAAATTCAAGCGGGAACCTGGGAAGTGATTGCAGGGCTGTGGGTGGAACCGGAGTTGAATGGGGTGGATGGGGAATCCATCGTGCGGCAAGTGCTCTATGGTCAGCGCTACTGTTTAGAAAAATTCGGCCACCTCTCCCGCATTGCTTGGTTGCCGGACACCTTCGGCTTTTGTTGGCAACTGCCCCAAATTTTGCGCCAAGGTGGGATTGATTATTTCGTCACCCAAAAACTCCGCTGGAACGACACCACGGAATTTCCCCATGAGTTGTTTGCATGGCGATCGCCCGACCACACCACCATCACCAGCCTCATGTCCGCCCCCATCGGCACCACCATCGACCCGGTGCAAATGGCGGCATACGCCTGCCAATGGGAGCAAGCCACCGCACATCAAACCTGCCTCTGGCTCCCCGGCGTGGGCGATCACGGTGGCGGACCCAGCCGCGATATGTTGGAGTTGGTAGAGCGATGGCAGCGATCGCCCTTCTTCCCCACCCTAGCATTCAGCCAAGCCACCGACTTTCTGGACGAATTGCAAGAAAAGAACGAAGAACGAAGAACGAAGACCGAAGAACACCCCTCCTCCCCCCCTCCCCGTAAGGACAACGCCCCCGTGCTTGTCCCTCCCCTCCCCTCTCCCGGTAAGGACAACGCCCCCGTGCTTGTCCCCCCCCTCCCCTCTCCCGGTAAGGACAACGCCCCCGTGCTTGTCCC
>JAYKIC010000444.1:0-9969 GCA_035284985.1 Leptolyngbyaceae cyanobacterium | reverse complement strand
CTGCGCTGGAGTGACTTGCCGATTATTTTGCTGGCAGAGCAAACCGATTACCAGACAGTACAAGAGGTATTTGCGGCGGGGGCGGATGATTATGTGCAAAAACCCATTCGTCAAGCAGAATTTATGGCACGGGTGCATAATCGTCTAGAGCGATCGCGCCTCCTCAATGCCCTTGCCTATACTGACAGTCTTACAGGGTTAACCAACCGTTGTAAGGCCACTGCTGACATTAAACGGTTGCTTTACTTGGCCGAGCGGCAGGCCAAGTCCTTTTCCTTCGTTATTTTTGACCTGGATCGGTTTAAGCAAATTAATGATGAATATGGCCATTTGGTTGGCGATCAAGTATTGCGGCACACAGCCTATGCCATCCAGCAAACGTTCCGCCGCATGGATGTGATGGCTCGGTGGGGTGGGGATGAGTTTGTTTTGGGTTTATTTGATTCAACTGCGGAACAGAGTGCCAAGCGCATTACGCAGTTGATGGCGACGCTTCAACACACGATGATCAACTCCCGTTCCCCATTTTCCCTCACTCTTACTTGCAGTGTGGGTATTGCCGAATATCCGGTGGACGGCCATGACCTCGATACTCTTTACCAGTCAGCCGATAAAGCCCTCTATCACTCCAAACTCAATGGGCGTGACCAACTATCCTTTGCCCAATCCTTGCCTAATTAGGGACTTTAGTGCCTGGATCGTTCCCTAGGACTGCCCACGAAATAAATCCTGGGATTTTTACAGCAATCATTGGCTAGAGTTTTTAATTTTCCATGCCTTAGCCTTTAAGCTGAATGCTCGATTGGTGCCGTTCTAGGGCCAGTTGAATCAGTCGATCGACGAGTTGGGGAAATGCGATCCCTGTCGCGTCCCACAGCATTGGGTACATGCTGGTGGCGGTGAATCCTGGAAAGGTGTTGATTTCGTTAATCAGTACTTCACCTGTGGATTCCACATAGAAAAAATCAACCCGACTGAGTCCGGCACAGTCTAATGCTTGGAAGGCTTGAATGGCCCGTTCTTGAATGGTGGTGGCGATCGCCTCTGGCAAGGGTGCTGGAATATGAAGTTGGGCTAGCCCCTCTGTATACTTAGTTTCATAGTCGTAGAAGTCGCTTTCAAAGGTAATTTCACCAATCACCGAGGCTTTGGGATCGTCGTTTCCTAGGACGGCACATTCCACTTCCCGTGCCACTACTCCCGCTTCCACAATGATGCGGCGATCGTAACTGGCCGCTTCATCCAAGGCTTTTTCTAGTTCTTCCCGAGTTCGTACCTTAAACACCCCCACGGATGATCCTAGATTGGCGGGTTTGATAAAACAGGGATAGCCAATTTCAGTTTCAAGGCGATCGCATACCGCTGGAAAGACACACGGATTCGACCAAATTTCCGCACGGGTGACTTCGGCATAGTTGACCTGGGGTAATCCGGCCTGGGCAAAGGCTGCTTTCATGGCCAATTTATCCATACCCACCGATGCCGCCAAAATTCCAGACCCAACATAGGGAACTCCCATCAGTTGAAACAATCCTTGGATGGCACCATCTTCGCCGTTGGGACCATGGAGTACAGGCACCCATACCTCCACCGTCTCTACCCCCATCGGGAATTGCCAGGGATTGACCGTCTGGGCTGCATGGTTCTCTGGGGCTGGATCGGTTTCAGGGCTAGGCCCAACCCCGCTGGCCAACACGGATTGGGCTAAGTTGCCGGATTGCCAAACGCCATTCTTTTGAATGTAAAATGGCTGAACCCGATAGCGATCGCCATTGGGTTCAGCCCCTAGAGCACGGGCGATCGCTTGGGCCGACCGAATTGACACCTCATGTTCACCGGATTGTCCGCCAAACAGCAAGCCAACCTCTAACGGATGCTGATGATGATCAACGCTGCCCACCTGAGCATTATTTGGTTGTGTCATGGTTCCTTCCTCCCCCCACCCAAAACGTAGTGACACTCTACCAGAGTTGGCACCCTAAATTACAGCTCAACCGAGAAGAAGTTTGGCCCTGGTTTGAACTTTAAAACACCAGTATCGGGGAGAGCAGAGGTTGCCCTTGCTGCGCCTCGGTATCTTTTGGCCTTCGAGAGTGCTAGCTCCCTAAGACGGCGTACATTCTTCATCCCGTCCCACTTGGGTTGCGCCCAACAAGGAGCGAATAATTACACACCGCTTCGCCCCATCCATATCGGGTACCCCAACCCTGATGTAAACGGGTAAATCAAAGGCGTTATTCAAGCTACCAGTGGATTCAAACGTAACTGGGGTGGTGGTGGGAACCGTTGTTCCACTGCCGTCTAAAATTTCTAAGGCAATGAAGTTTAAATCTCCTTCACCCAAGGGAATCCCATCGATGGTGGGAATATCCCCAGTGGTGTCAAACTGGACTTCATGGGTTTTGTGGGTACGCTTGGCATCCGCCTGAGCTGAGCGAATTGCCTGCAAGATCTGGTCGGCGGCCCGACTGGTGCGCTGACGATTGGCTAAGGAAAGCCAACCGGGGGCGGCGATCGCGACTAAAACACCGATGATCAGCACCACCACGATAATTTCTAAAATTGACATGCCTTGGACCGCATGATTAGAATTCACAAGCTTACGATGCACCATGATTCACTCCTACAAAAGGCCAGTTATTTAAGATTACGGTTTCAACCCATCCGTCGCCCAATGGCGTTGGTCCAGCGATCGCCCATCTCCTCTAGATCCAATTCCAGCACCGTAACCCCATCGGCAGTGGCCAGGGTTAACCGAGGGTCTGCCCCGTTAACCGTGCCCAACTGTTCCCAATTACTGCCTAAATGCTGATCCAAATAGGCTTCCCAGGCTTTTACGTGGGACGAATGGACAGATACCACAATCCGGGCACCGCCTTCGCCAAATAATACCCGATCCCAGCGGTGCTTGGTGTCAGAGGCGATCGCCAGTTGGACTGTCGCCCCTCGATTGCCGCTGATGCAGGATTCGGCTAGGGCGATCGCCAATCCCCCTTCGGCGCAATCATGGGCTGAGGCCAACCAACCCTGGGCAATGCCGTGGCGGCAAGTGGCTTGCACCTGCTGTTCCAAATCCACATCCACAAATGGTGGCTCCCCCGTCACTTGCTGATGGAGGACCGCCAGATATTCGGAACCCCCCAGGGTCACAAGTTGATCGGCATTGACCACATCGGACCCGATGCCCAACAGGTAAATCATATCCCCCGCTTGCTGCCAACCTTGACCACAGGTTTTACGAATATCGTCAACTATGCCTATCATGCCGACGACAGGCGTAGGATAAATGGGCTGAGGCGTGCCATTGCTGTCCAAGGTTTCGTTGTAAAGGGAAACATTGCCCCCCGTGACAGGAGTGGAAAATTCGCGGCAGGCTTCTGCCAATCCTTTACAGGCATTGGCTAATTGCCAATAACCAATGGGTTTTTCCGGACTGCCAAAGTTGAGATTATCCGTCACCGCCAGGGGTTGTGCCCCCACACAACTGAGGTTCCGGGCCGCTTCCGCTACTGCCATTTTCGCCCCTTCGTAGGGATTCAGGTAAACGTAACGGGGGTTGCAGTCCACTGTGGCGGCGATACCTCGGATACAACTGTTGGGATCGGCAGGGGGATCGGTCACTTGGGGCCGTACTCGAATCACCGCCGCGTCGGCACCACCGGGAAAGCACACCGTATTGTTTTGCACCTGGTGATCGTACTGGCGATAGACCCACTGTTTGGACGCGATCGTAGGTCTATCCAGCAAGATTAGGGTCACTTGGTTCCAATCGACGGTGCGGTCAGGCAGGGTAATACCCTGCAAATGACAGGGTGGCAATTGGGCTTCCGTCCACTGCCAAGCAGTTTGGGCATATTCCGGTGGTTCTGCCATCAGTTCCCGGTGGTAGATGGGGGTGTTATCCGCCAGGGCCGTAGCGGGAATTTCGGCGGCAACTTGGCCCTCAAATAAAATGCGAACGATGGGTTCTGCGATTACGGTTCCCGCTACGACCGCGTGCAGTTCCCACCGATGGAAAATGTCGATCAGCTCTTGCTCACGGCCTTTGGCGGCAACCAATAGCATCCGTTCCTGGGATTCGGATAGCAGGTATTCGTAGGGCACCATGCCCGTTTCCCGGTTGGGAATCAGATCTAAGTCCAACTCGATGCCTACGCCCCCCTTTGCGGCCATTTCGGCGGTGGAGCAGGTGATACCAGCGGCTCCCATGTCCTGGGCGGCAACCACGGCTCCAGTTTTGAAGGCTTCTAGACAGGCTTCAATCAAGGATTTTTCTAGGAACGGATCACCCACTTGCACGGCGGGGCGATCGCCCATGGATTCATCGGTTAATTCCGCACTGGCAAAGCTGGCCCCTCCCATGCCATCCCGTCCGGTGGTGGAGCCGACGTATAATACAGGGTTGCCAATGCCTGATGCTCCAGCTTTGACGATTTCCGGGGTGTCCATCAACCCGATCGCCATGGCATTCACCAAGGGATTGCCGCTGTAGGCGGGATCAAAAAATACTTCGCCGCCTACCGTGGGCACCCCCACACAGTTGCCATAGTGGGCAATTCCCGCCACCACGCCGCTAAATAGTCGGCGAGTGTTGGCATCTTCTAGGGAACCGAAGCGTAAGGAGTTTAAGGCGGCAATGGGACGGGCACCCATGGTAAAGATATCCCGTAGAATTCCCCCCACCCCCGTAGCTGCGCCTTGGAACGGCTCCACAGCAGAGGGATGGTTGTGGGATTCGATCTTAAAGGCAATGCGGTAGCCATCCCCCGCGTCAATCACCCCCGCGTTTTCTCCGGGACCAACCAGGATGCGATCGCCCTCGGTGGGAAACTGACTCAGCAGCGGTTTGGAGTTTTTGTAACAACAGTGTTCTGACCACATCACCCCAAACATGCCTAATTCTGCCTTATTAGGATGACGACCGAGGCGTTGTACAATGTCGTCGTATTCTGCTGGTTTAATCCCTTCAGCGGCAATTTCCTCTGGCGAAAATGGAGCAGTGGAACGGTCGGACATGGTGAACTCCCGATGGATGGATAGAACGTAGCCTATTGTATCGGGTTTTGGGGGTGGGGAGGGGCAACCCCATTTATGCTTAATGGCGATCGCCCACAGGAGTCGTGTCACCCGCCGGATTGGCTGAAGCTTCATCACTGGTAGAAGGATTGGTGGAGTTGCTGGCATTCCATTCCAGGGAACGATTCCGGTACCTCTCCACATCCGCCCGACGCAATCGCAACTGAATATCCTCCAGCATTTTGCGATTAACCGAAAGCACATCCGCCACCAAGCCTAAAATCCACAGTTGAATCCCCGCTAGGATTAGAATAGCCGCCACAATCAAACTGGGTGCTCGGACCCGGGTGGGATCGTCAAACCAGTAAAGAACCAGCCAGCGCAGACACAGCGCCATCCCCATCCCAAAGGGAACCCCCCCCACCAGGGTGAAAAATCGCAGAGGTCGATACACCATGAAAATGCGAAAGATGGTCAGAACCGATCGCTGGATATAGGTGGGAATGCTTTTCACCAATCGAGATGGTCGCAAATCACCATTGGTGCGGACGGGCACCGAGGTAATTGCCATCCCCCTCTGCCCCGCTTGAATAATGGTTTCTAGGGTGTAGGTGTACTCATTAAAGACGTTGAGTTGAATGGCGGCATGACGACTGATGGCCCGAAAACCGCTGGGGGCATCGGGAATCTGGGTATTACTGGCAAGGCGAACCACCCAACTGCCAAAGCCCTGAAGAAATTTTTTGACAGGGGAAAAGTGGGGGATGGAGCGAATGGGACGCTCCCCAATCACCATTTCGGCCTCCCCGTTGAGGATGGGAGTCACCAGCTTGGGAATATCGGCGGCACAGTACTGATTGTCGGCATCGGTGTTAACGATAATGTCAGCTCCCGCCTTCAGACAGGCTTCGATGCCCGCCATGAACCCTGCCGCTAAGCCGCGATTATATTCAAAACTGACGATGTGATCCACGCCCCACTGTTGGGCCACTTCAACGGTGCGATCGCTACTACCATCGTTAATAATCAACCATTCCACTTGGTCAACTCCGGGGATAGCCCGTGGCAATTCCGCCAAGGTCAGTCCCAACGTTTGCTCTTCGTTGTAACACGGAATTTGAATAATTAGCTTCATGATGGCGTTTGCCCTGGGATAACCAGGGGGTAATAAAAGGAACTCACCCGTTGAGTTGGGCCATGAATTGGGCCAAACTCTCAACTTTTTTTTAGAATTGGGGGCAATGGGCTAGGTTTCAATAGGTCATAATGCCTGTAAAGTTGCTATGATACAAGCCATTGTCTTTGCTGAATTCGCAATTGAAATCTGCCTGTATTCCTATCTATCCATCCCCTTAGTTGATCTTTCCCTTCATTGTTGTAGAGTACCCCTCCAGCCGAGGATTTTAAGAAAATGAGCAATATAGCTGCTAGTTTCACCAAATTGTGTGAGTCCTACATCGATTTGGCTGAGCGCTTCCAGCGACTAGATATTGAGCATATGACCTTGAAGGAAAAGCTGGTGCCGTTGCTGAAAACGCTACAGACTTATCGCGGGGCGATCGCCACACTCCAACAGGAAAAGCAGATCTTAGAGCATGAGCTGCATCAGACCAGGGAAGCCTGTAACATCCTGGTAGCGGAAAAATCGGCGCTGAAAGCGTTGGACCCCCTACTAAGCGAGAAGGTAACTCGGTTACTGGCTGAAGTAGAAGAACAAATGGAGTTGGTTAACGAAACCATTTGTGAAATCGAGCTAAACGATCAGCCCAATCTCAGTATAGAGGACAAAGCCCTCCTGGCTCGTTTTAACACGAACCCAGGTGCCTTTATGGATACCCAAATTTTGCTGGCAACCCAACCATCCCTTGAGTCTGGGAATGGGATGGCTAGTAACGGGCATTTGTTGAATGGACAGTCGCTGAATGGACAGTCGCTGAACGGACAGTCGCTGAACGGGAAGGTTAGTAACGGTCAGTCGCAGAATGGTCAGTCGCAGAATGGGAGTGCAGACCCCTCATCCCAGTCAGCGATCGCCTAGCCTCAATTCTCTGTCTTTTGGGGGCGGCCCGTTTCCCTTACCCGGCCAAGAAGAACCCGGCCATGTATCATTGTCAATATTCAGCTTTTTACCCTGTCTTTGAAGATTTGTTACAATTTCTACAGGTGAATTTAATCTACGGGTGAGGTTGAAGTGAATATTGAGACGGTGACGGTCTTATTGGAAAAAATATTTGGTGATGCGGTTGATAGTCAGGGGCCTGACGGTTGGGTGGTTCAAACTCCTCGTGGTCAATTGTTGTTGTTGTTATCGGAGGATCAATCCTGGCTGCGGGGGATGGTGGCGATCGCCCCGATCCAAGAGGCCCAACCCTACTTACGTGAGTTGCTAGCCGCCAACTTTGATGATACCCAGGAAACCCGTTATGCCCTGGCGGATGAGGTGTTGTGGGGTGTGTTTCAACATAGTTTTGTCAGTTTGACAGAAGGGGATTTAGAGCGGGCGATCGCCCGTCTCATCCATCTGGGCCAAATCGGTTTACGGGATTGTTTCAGCCAAATGACCGAGCGGCAGATCCGCCAAATTATCTGGGCCTCAAAAAAGCAGGGGCAAAGCTTGGAAACCACTATGAAAACCCTGCAACGCTTCTACGAAGAGGGAATGCTAGGGGGGGTGGAGCAGGCCAAGGAAGAACGGGAAGCCTTTTTACAGGCATGGCACTACCAACTGGAGCGGCTGTGGCATGAGGTGGAGGATGAATGAATCCCTTAACCCTAAAGAGCCAGAAAGTGGTGCCATGCCGATCTGGGGTCGATTGTGGTTTTTGGGATAAAAGCAGAATTGACTATATTTATATTTATTTTTATTTTGTCGTGTTAATTTATAGCGTTAAAAGAGTTTGGTAGAAGGTTTAACTGGTGAAAATGCTGCCAAAATCCAGTAGAATCAACAAATCAAATCCCTATGGTTTCCTCAGTTTCACCTAAATTTCAATGGAATGGCACACCACCGACGCCCAGAGCTTGCGTTTGATTGACCAGGAAATCGGCGAACACTTTTTTTCGCTAGCAGAATATGAAATTGTTCGACGGGCAATTTACGCCACGGCTGATTTTGAATATAAAGAATTGATTCGTTTTTCTGACCGAGCATTGCAGTCCGGTGCCGCAGCGCTAGCGGCCCGAACGACTGTCATTGTGGACATCCCCATGGTGCAAGTCGGGATTACCCCGGTCATTCAGCGAACGTTTTCTAACCCGGTGTATTGCAGCATGGATGCCCTCACCCGGCCTCAACGAGAAAAAACGCGCTCAGCCTGGGGGATCGAAACCTTAGCGGAACGGTATCCAGAGGCGATCTTTGTGGTGGGGCAGTCCCAGACTGCCCTATTGTCTCTGGTGGAGTTGGTGGAAGCGGAACTGATTCGACCCGCGTTAATTATTGGTAGTCCTGCCAGTTTTTTAGGCAGCAATGCCCTTTCGGAACGACTCCAGAATACCCTAGTGCCCCACATTCGAATTGCGGGGCGTAAAGGTAATGCGGTGGTGGCGATCGCCCTCATGGAGGGATTAGTGGATTTGGCATGGCAAGCCTATGGTCGAGAAAGTAGCCCGCTCAAGTAAGCTGCCTCTCATCGGTTCTATCGCTCCAGAGTTGTTTGGTCATCCAAACAGACTGCACGACATAGCCTAACCCTTGGTACATTTCCAGGGCTGGGGTGTTTTGGTGAAAGACTTGAAGGCTAATTTTGCGATCGCCCTTGGCTTGGGCTAGCTGGGCCGCATGGTTCATCAGGGCGGTGCCAATGCCCCGACGACGATGGTTTGGCTCAACATAGAGCAGAAAAATGTAGGTGTGGCGATCGCCATCAATTTGATCCACCGCATTTCCAAGCCATAAGCAAGCGATCGGTTGTTTGGCCCGCCCACGGTGCTCAATGGCTGAGGACTGCGGCAAGGGCGCATCCACATCAACCCACCATAGGGACGAATCATGGGATAAATATTGATCCACCGTGTGGGCTAGGTGGGCTAGACCCTGACCCGGATGTAGTTCCTGATAGGTGCGCTGCATGGTACGGACCAGCAGCGCCCGATCAAGGTTAGAGCCTGGAATCAGGCAATAGCCCGGACATAGTTTTTGGTTCGCCCTAGCCATTATCCCCTGGAAACATCACTGCGGCTGGTTCAAGGTTGTCGGTATCGGCAGTAACCGCCGCACTGGGGTCTTCAATTGGGGCTGGAGCCGCCAAATCGTCGGGTAGAAAAATCCGGGCGCTTACGGCCACCATCGCCACCAAAAAAATCAGCACGATAAATATGGGTGCAATATACTGTCGAAAAAAAGCCATCTATATGTACCTGAGTTTACCAGAAGTCCGTAATTTTCAGGATATCAACCATTGGTCGGTTTGACAGCTTACTTCGGGCTGATCACTTTTGGGGTTGACGTTGCACTGAGGCTTCCATGGTGCTGCTAAGGTAGTGGCCAGACATGACGCTACTGGACATGTAATAGCAATCTTCACTCAGTTGATTGAGGGTTTCAAAGCCTGTGCGGCGTTTTTTATTATCTCCCAATACCCAATAGCGCTGCACAATTGAACCGGGAGCGATCCAGCCTTCTCCTTCTACCCGGCCCAACTCGCTGTGCTGTAGCACAAACGAATAACGGCGATCATCCGCTGCAAAATGTCCCCGATATTGAAAGGCTAAGTCGGGCCGTTCGCTATCGGGGAAGGTTAGTTTTGTTACTAGGCTATACCAGTTGTCCCGACTCCATGCCACCAAGGTTTTGCCTTTTACAGGGATAGGAGGACCATCCCGATCGAGCCAATGTCCCTGTAATGTCCATCGTCCTGCTTCTAGTAAGAAGGTATGCGTCACAACCCCAATCCTTTCCAACTAATGTCTAAGGGCAGTTGCCCCCATGCTTATTCCACATTACTGACTCAC
>JAYKIC010000443.1:0-3163 GCA_035284985.1 Leptolyngbyaceae cyanobacterium | reverse complement strand
CCCTGCATTGGGTCAGGCGACCTGACCCCTATCTTAGCCCAATCCCTTGTAGGGGTGCGGAAACTGCTCCCCATGCCGAATTTTTCTACAAAAGAAATCAGCCTTTTCTGACAAATTAATGAGGCATTTGGGCATTATATTTGTATATGAGGACACATTAAACTTCATCACACCCGTTGGCCCCATTTGTCTTAATTGGGGGATTGAAAATTCCCACCCTTTAAGAGGTGCTTTACTGATTGACTGACAAAACTTTTCCCCTCATCCCTAAATCCCTTCTCCCCTTGTGGGAGAAGGGATTTCAAACCAGGTTCTTGGGTCGAAAGCCCCTCTCCCGCTCTGGGAGAGGGGTTGGGGTGAGGGTAGTTTGAGTTTTGTCAGTCAATCAGGGTGCTTGATTGCTGGTGGTATCTAGGATGCCGCCAGCAACCTAAGACGGTGGCTTGCTGGCCTGTATCAGGCCCTATGGCCTAATTATTTTTAGGAATCATCCTGCTGAATAAATGATAGGGCTTGAAACCACTGATTTTTTGATCCAGATCAACGATGAATCGGTGTTACTGGATTGGAACTAGCAACCTACTTGCTGATTGCTAACTTTCGGTATGGTGGTCAACCATCTATTTCCATCTACCCAATGCAGATGATGGGTAATCGGCCAACCTTGCCCTTTTGCCTAACTCGGATATTGTGTCAATTCTGATATTTCAACTCTGACATTAGCCAAGCCAATGACTATCAAGACTATGCGGGGAAAAGCACCTGAGATCTTAATTGTGGATGATACCCTTGATACCTTGAAGTTGTTGTCAACGGCTCTCCAGGATCATGGCTATGAGACCCGTAGTGTACCGAGGGGAGAACTGGCGTTAAATTCAGTTCATGCCGCCCACCCGGACCTCATCCTGCTCGATATTATCATGCCTGACAAATCTGGCTATGAGGTTTGCCAAATTCTCAAAGCTAATCCTAAGACGCGCTCCATTCCCATTATTTTTATGAGTGCGTTGCATGAAACCTTTGATAAGGTGAAGGCGTTTGCACTGGGAGGGGTGGACTACATTACCAAACCCTTTCAGATGGAGGAAGTGCTAGCCCGGATTCAGATTCAATTAGAACTTAGCTTTGCTCAAGGCCAAATTCTCCAATTAAATGCAGGGCTGGAACAACGGGTGCAGCAGCGCACAAATGAACTAGAACAGGCCAACCAGTCGTTACAAAACGAAATCTTAGAACGGCAGCAAGTTGAGCAAACGTTGCGAGAAAGTGAAGCTAAGTTTCGGCAACTGTCGGAGCATATCCATGAAGTCTTTTGGCTAATGGAATATAGTGCCGAGATTCAAGCGTTTACGGGGATGGCCTATGTGAGTCCGGCCTATGAGACCATTTGGGGAAGATTACGACAGGACATTTATCTGAATCCATGGCAGTGGGTGGACTGCATTCACCCGGAGGATCAACAGCGGGTGAGTGTGGCGTTTGAGACGAAGGCCGTCCTGGGACAATTTGACGAGGAATATCGGGTGGTGCGGCCTGATGGGAGTGTGCGCTGGATTCACGATCGGGGCACTCCAGTGTATAACGAGGCGGGTACTGTATATCGTGTAGCGGGAATTGCCGAGGATATTACTGAGAAAAAACAGGCGGAAATTGAACGCGATCGCTTTTTTAAGCTTTCCCTTGACCTATTGTTTATTGCGGATGATCACGGTACCTTTAAGCGGGTTAATCCAGCTTGGGCCAGTGTCCTGGGGTATGACGTTGGTGAACTAGACGGACAAACTCTGCAAAATCTTGTGCATATGGGCGATCGCTCCACCATCGCTAGTGCCATAACCGCTTTGACCCAAGGAGAAGACGTAAACGGCATTGAAGTTCGCCTCACCCACAAAGACGGTAGCGATATTTGGATTGCTTGGAACATTGCCGCCTTTCCCCAAGAACACCTCATCTACGGCACCGGACGAAACATTTCCAAACGCAAAGCCGCTGAAGAACGCCTTGTCTACGAAACCCTTCATGATTCCCTCACGGGTTTAGATAACCGGACTTGCTTTATCCAACGGTTGGAATTAGCTATCAAAAAATGCCGCCGTTACGAAGGATTATGTTTTGCCGTATTGTTTATTGACTTGGATGGATTTAAAAGCATTAATGATACCTTGGGGCATTTAGTCGGGGATCAACTGCTCATAAATGTTGCCATCATTTTGCAAAAGGCCGTTCGAGAAATTGATGCGGTGGCCCGTCTCGGTGGGGATGAATTTACTATTTTATTAGAGAATTTAGCTGATCTAAAACAGGTGATAGACATTGCTGATCGGATTCAAAGTCAACTCAAATTACCGATTCAACTTGGTCCCCACTCGGTTCATACTAGCGCTAGCATGGGAATAGTCCTAAGCAATGCCACCTATCAGGATGTGGCCGATGTGGTTCGGGATGCCGATATTGCTATGTATCGAGCTAAGGCCAAAGGCAAGGCGTGCTACGAGGTGTTTGATCGGGCCATGTATACTCAAACCCTGCGGTTAATGGAGTTGGAGAATCACCTATATTCAGCGATTGAACATCAAGAATTACAGCTTTATTACCAACCTATTCTCAGCTTAAAGCATCACAATCAGTTAGAGGGGTTTGAGATTTTATTACGATGGTACCATCCTGAAAAAGGGTGGATATCTCCCCATGAATTTATCCCCATTGCTGAAGATACGGGTTTAATTCATCCCATTGGGGAGTGGATTTTCCATGAAGCCTGCTCCCAATTTAGTCAGTGGCGTACTAGTTGTTCCAACTTAGAACAACTGTATGTGAGTATCAATTTGTCAGGCCGACAATTACGAGATCACTCTTTGCCTAATATCATCGATAATGTACTACGAAAGACCCAATTATCCCCTAGCTATCTCAGACTTGAAATTACTGAAAGTACCTTAATTCAAAACCGCCGTGCTGCCATTGATGTGCTTAATCAGATTCGAGAGCAAGGCATTCAAATTAGTCTAGATGACTTCGGCACTGGATTTTCATCCTTGAGTTATTTACACCAATTTCCTATTGATGTAATTAAAATTGATAAGTCATTTATCCAAAACTTTGCCTACGATACTAGGGAGTATAAAATTATTCATTCTATTATTATGCTAGCCCATAATTTAGG
>JAYKIC010000442.1:0-4205 GCA_035284985.1 Leptolyngbyaceae cyanobacterium | reverse complement strand
TGCGTGGATCGTCCCGCCGAGCATCTGTGCCATCAGCCTCCCCTAGCCCTAACCCCAGCTCTAAGCTCCAAATTAGCCCCATGGCGATCGCCTTTGGCAACCAGCCCTTAAATGGGTCCGCGATCCGTTCCGTCACCGTCACCAATACCAATTCCGAGACCATCACCCTGGATGAGAGCCTCTTATCCGGGTCCATGGCCTTTACCCTAGAGGGCGATACTTGTACGAATACCGTCCTCGCCCCAGGCGATCGCTGCACCCTTGATCTAGGCTTTCGGACCGATACCCCCGGTCAACAGGAAGCCGCGTTGATTATTGGGGACAACAGCAGCAGCCACGTACAGCGGGTGGTTCTCCAGGGCACAGGGGTCACAGACCTGGCTCCCGATACTGACAACTCCCCAAGCAATCCTAGCGGAAATCGACCAACCAATAACCCCAACCCTGGAACAACTCGATCTCCAGAAATTAAGGGATTTAACGCCAGCCCCGCCACTGGATTGCAACCAACGGATACCACCAGGCTCTGTTACGAAATCGACCAGGCTACCCAGGCTTACTTAGTCAATGAAACAACCGGAGAACGGATTACCCTGCCCAATGCCTCAGCCGGATGTGTGACCCAAACACCAGGGCGTAACACCACCTATACATTGGTGGCCATGAATCAGACCAGTCAAGAAGTTCGACGGGGGCTGGATGTGGTTGTGGCCCAACCCGATTGGGAACCACCCATGACACCGAGGGCGATCGCCCCCACAGGGGGCGACACCGTTTACTGCACCAACTCAGCTAATTTGACTTGGAGCGCCGCCACCGATAACAACGGTCCCGTCAGCTATACCGTCACCCTCCAGCGCTGGGAAGCCGCATCCGCTAACGATGAAGAGGAGGCCATTTTGGTATCGGGCACCTGGGTGAATGTGCAAACCATGACCACCGCTGGTACCCAATTAAATCTATCAGGGTTGATTATGCCTCCGTTCACCTATCGATGGCAGGTAAAAGCCATTGACGCGGCAGGCAATGTCAGCCAACCCTCTGCTTGGGCACAATTTTGGTGTATTGCTCCCTAGAACGCTAGATTGGATGCCCCCCGACTGGCATGGTGAAGCATCGTATCCGTATCCTATCGGCATCAATAGTTTTGTGCAGTACAATCAAGGACGGCAAAACCTAAAAACGTGATCGGTCTATGAAAATTGCAACGTGGAATGTCAATTCCGTGCGGACCCGGCTGGAGCATATTACCGATTGGTTAACGGCCAACCCCGTGGAGGTTCTGTGCTTGCAGGAAACTAAAGTGATGGACGATCGCTTTCCCAGGGATGCCTTTGAATCGTTGGGATATCATCTCTATGTCAGCGGCCAAAAGGCTTACAACGGGGTGGCGATCGCCACCCGTCCTCCCCTCGAATCCGTTAGCCATGGCTTTGGGGCAGTGCTGGGATCAGATCAGGTTGGGGACTTAGACGCACAGAAACGGGTCATCACTGGCATGGTCGAAGACATTCGTATCGTTAACCTTTACGTTCCTAACGGCTCCAGCATTGGCAGTGACAAATACGCCTACAAACTACGTTGGTTTGGTGTTTTGAAGCAATATTTACAGGCTCTTTTAGCGGAGTCTCCAAACTTGCTCGTCTGTGGCGATTTCAACGTCGCCCCCGCCGATCAGGATATTTATAACCCGGAAGGCAAGGAAACTCACATTATGGCCTCTCCCCAAGAACGGGCCGCATTGCAGGAAAACGTGCTAGAACTGGGACTAGCGGATGCCTTTCGTAAGTTTACCGAAGGCGGTGGCTATTTTTCCTGGTGGGACTACCGAGCTGGTTCATTTCAGCATAATCGCGGCTGGCGCATCGACCATCACTACCTTTCACCCCCCCTGTATGAACGAGCGATCGGGTGTGCAATTGACATCCAACCACGGGAACGGGAAAAGCCCAGCGATCACACTCCCGTGGTAGTGGAGTTAGCGTAATGATTTTTAACAGAACTGCCGCTCGTATCAGTTTATTGTTAATAAAATGTAGGATCACTGAATCCCCTGAATATTTAGAGAGTTTGAGAGAGATTGACATCTGCTCATCTCTCGTCTCAATTAAGATGTTCATACTGAGACAACGGTTAGGAAATTTAGAATGAGTGTTAACCTAGCAACCCAATTGCGTGAAGGGACCAAAAAATCCCACACAATGGCTGAAAATGTCGGTTTTGTAAAGTGCTTCCTTAAAGGTGTTGTTGAAAAGAAATCTTATCGGAAGTTAGTGACCAACCTCTACTATGTTTACACTGCAATGGAAGAGGAAATGGTCAAGCACAGTAACCATCCTGTGGTGTCTAAAATCTATTTTCCTGAGCTTAACCGTAAAGAAAGTTTAGAGAAAGATTTGCAGTTTTACTACGGTTCAAATTGGCAAGAGGAAATTGAAATTTCCTCCGCTGGTCAAGCCTATGTGGATCGAATTCGGGAAATCTCTGCCACGGCACCTGAGCTAATGGTGGCCCATTCCTATACCCGCTATTTGGGTGATTTGTCCGGTGGCCAAATTCTGAAAAAGATTGCTCAACGGGCCATGAATTTGGATGAAGGTGGGACTGCCTTTTATGAGTTTCCAACCATTCAGGACGAGAAAGCATTCAAGGATATGTACCGGGCGGCAATGGATGATCTGCCTGTGGATCAGGCAACCGCTGATCGCATTGTGGATGAAGCGAATGATGCCTTCGGCATGAACATGAAAATGTTCAACGAGTTGGAAGGTAACTTGATTAAGGCGATCGGGCAAATGTTATTTAACACCCTTACCCGTCGTCGGACCAAGGGCAGCACTGAACCGGGTTTAGCGACAGCCGAGTAGGCCGTTAATTATCAAATAGCTCCACTGAAGTGGGCTGAAACTTAGACATATTTGAGAGAGAAATTGAAGCTTTTAGGGCTTTAGTTTCTCTCTTTTATTTTTCTAAGAACTGTGGCAAAACGCTATCCTATCCTAAGTCGGGGAAACGTCCCCCAACAGTGTTAGGATGAATCACTGGCAGTTGCTGTGCCTTATTCACTTTCATCCCATAGTCTGGACGATGCGGTTTTCCAAAATTCTGATTGCTAACCGAGGCGAGATTGCGCTCCGAATTCTTCGTACCTGTGAGGAAATGGGGATCGCAACCGTTGCCGTTCATTCCACCATTGATCGTCACGCCCTACATGTTCAACTAGCGGATGAATCTGTTTGTATTGGAGAAGCGCCCAGTACCAAAAGCTATCTCAATATTCCTAACATTATTGCTGCCGCGTTAACCTGCAATGCCACGGCAATCCATCCTGGTTATGGCTTTTTGGCTGAAAATGCTCGGTTTGCAGAAATTTGTGCCGATCACAAGATAGTGTTTATTGGCCCCACTCCTGAAGGGATGCAAGCCATGGGGGATAAGTCCACCGCCAAGGAAACCATGAAACGAATTGGCGTGCCCACCGTACCGGGGAGTGATGGTCTCTTAAAGGACGAAAATGAGGCGCTCCAAGTAGCACGGCAAATTGGCTATCCGGTGATGGTCAAAGCTACGGCGGGAGGGGGAGGCCGGGGAATGCGGCTGGTGCGGGATGAACGGGATTTAGTTAAGTCCTTTTTAGCGGCTCAGGGAGAAGCGGGGGCCGCATTTGGTAATCCGGGGATCTATGTCGAAAAATTTGTGGAATGTCCCCGACACGTTGAAATCCAGATTTTAGCGGATAGCTATGGCAATGTCATTCACTTAGGGGAACGGGACTGTTCAATTCAGCGGCGGCACCAGAAATTGCTGGAGGAGTCTCCCTGTATTGCCCTCACGCCGGAACTGCGGACTAAGATGGGGGACGCTGCTGTGAAGGTGGCTCAGTCGATTAATTATGTTGGGGCAGGCACAGTGGAATTTTTGCTGGATCAATCCGGTGAATTCTACTTTATGGAAATGAATACCCGCATCCAGGTTGAACATCCGGTGACGGAGATGGTTGTGGGGATGGATTTAATTCGGGAGCAAATTCAGGTGGCCCAGGGCGATCGCCTCACCCTTACCCAAGACCAAGTGAAGTTGCAGGGTCATGCCATTGAATGCCGGATCAACGCCGAAGATCCGGACAAGGATTTCCGGCCCCATCCGGGTCGGATCAGTGGTTACTTACCCCCTGGTGGTCCTGGCGTGCGGGTTGATTCCCATGT
>JAYKIC010000441.1:0-4119 GCA_035284985.1 Leptolyngbyaceae cyanobacterium | reverse complement strand
CGTAGCCATAGTCATCGGCAGTGTGGATGAGGGCTGACACATCTTTCGGGAAGCAAGAGCCACCCCAGCCAATTCCCGCTTGCAAAAACTTGCTGCCAATGCGGGAATCTAAGCCAATGCCGTTGGCCACTTGGGTAACATCGGCACCAACGCGATCGCAAATGTTGGCAATTTCATTAATAAAACTAATTTTGGTGGCTAAGAAAGTATTGGCCGCATATTTAACCATTTCGGCGGAGTTGAGATCGGTGACAACCACGGGCACCGTTGGCAGCGATTTATCTTCAGCATATTCACGGGATACAATGGGCGCATATAGTTCTTGCATCATCTGAATGGCGCGATCGCTATTACTGCCCAATACAATCCGATCGGGGTTAAAGGTATCGTAAACCGCTGAGCCTTCCCGCAAAAATTCCGGGTTACTAACCACGTCGAAATGGGCAGTTGCCCCACCCCCTGAGGATGGCGCACCACCGCTAGGGACTAGGCTCTTCTGACGCTCAGCGACACCATCTAATACAATCATCCGAACCCAATCCCCTGACCCAATGGGCACAGTGGATTTGTTTACCACCACTTTATACCCGCCATTGAGATTCTGGCCGATGCCACGAGCTACCGCTTCCACGTAGCGAGTATCACTTTCACCCGTTGGCAGGGGGGGGGTACCGACCGCAATGTACAAAATATCCCCATGGGTCACGCCTGCGCCCAAGTCTGAAGTGAATTGAATCCGGCCTGATTGAATGGCGCTTTGCATCAACTCAGATAGACCTGGCTCAAAAATGGGGGACTGACCCGATTGCATGAGTTTGACTTTTTCTTCGTTGTTGTCAACACAAATCACATCATGGCCAATGTGCGCTAAACAAACCCCTGTGACTAGTCCAACATATCCGGTCCCAATGACACAAACCTTCATGTTTGTACTCCTTAGAAAATTAAGTGGATCAAAAACTTGTGGCTAAAACGGCTGAGATAGTACATTTTGCCTGTCCCTTTGGCATGGGACAGGGGTGCTAAGAGATATTGGGAACACTCATGCGGTTAGGCTGAGGCGATCGCAGATTCAGCCTGGGTTTCCATGCGACTCCGGAAATCCTCGATGGTGAGCGTTAGACCTTCATCTAACGGCACTGTCGGTTCCCATCCTAAATACTGTTTGGCCTTAGTGATATCCGGCTGACGGCGACGGGGATCATCTTGGGGTAGCGGCTTAAAGTTAATGTCTGCCCCTGGGTTAACCATTTTCTGAATGGTTTCAGCCAATTGTAGAATGGTGTATTCACCAGGGTTGCCAATATTAACCGGGCCGATGTAGTCCCCATTCATTAGACGCATCATGCCTTCAATTAGATCAGACACATAGCAAAAGCTCCGGGTTTGAGACCCATCACCATAGACCGTGAGCGGAATGCCCCGCAGTGCTTGCACGATAAAGTTGCTAACGACTCGACCATCATCTTCTAACATGCGAGGACCGTAGGTATTGAAAATCCGCATCACCCGGATGTCCACATCGTTTTGACGGTGATAATCAAAAGCTAGGGTTTCGGCCACCCGCTTACCCTCGTCATAGCAACTGCGAATGCCAATGGTATTTACGTTGCCCCGATACTCTTCAGGTTGGGGATGAATATCCGGATCGCCATAGATTTCAGAGGTGGACGCGAGGAGGAAACGCGCCTTGACCCGTTTAGCCAAACCTAGCATATTCAGGGTTCCCATCACATTTGTTTTGATGGTTTTAACGGGATTGTATTGATAGTGGACGGGGGAGGCAGGGCAGGCCAAGTGGTAGATTTGGTCAACTTCTAGCAGGATGGGTTGGGTTACGTCGTGGCGAATCAGTTCAAAATAAGGATGGTCTAGCCACTTGATGAGGTTGTGTTTACGGCCTGTATGAAAATTGTCTAAGCAAATAACCTCCTGGCCTTGAGCCATAAGGCGATCGATTAAGTGGGAGCCGAGAAAACCGGCTCCACCAGTCACTAAAATTCTCATAGATTTTCCATGTATTACTTTAAGTGTGGTCGGGGGCAATGGGAGTTAGGGTAGGCAAATCGCTTAAATTTACCTGACCTAAGCTAAAGTTAGGCTTATTGGAGAAAATAATCTATTTGGCACCTGCTATTTTAGCTAAAGTTTACATATTCTTTAACTAAGACTGACTGAATGTTCATGTTGTAGTTGCGATCGCGCAACATCAAGTGTGATTGGGCAAGGGAATGCAGAGCCAACACTACCTGTCTAGTGGCATTCCAGTGGCATATCAGTAGAGTCGTCCGAAAATTGGGGTGGAGTACCCGCTGCGCGGGTGCTCCACCCCAATTTTCGGACAGGTCTAGTAGGACTAAGGATTTATGACACATTCAACCTCGCCCTAGTATGCCCCGTTTGGGAGATTTCTTATCGGTATATACCAAGTTTTTCAGTAGAAATAATGATACGTAACCCTCTTTCCTCAGGGGTTTTTCTAGAAGTCCGCATTTAATGGGGTTCGGGGAAAGGGAATCACATCCCGAATATTGGCCATTCCGGTCATGAACTGGACCAATCGCTCAAATCCTAGACCAAACCCAGAATGGGGCACGGAGCCGTAGCGCCTCAAATCCAGATACCACCAATAATCATCAATGGGTAGATGATTGGCTTTGATCCGTCGCTCCAGCACCTCTAGCCGCTCTTCGCGTTGGGAGCCACCAATGATTTCGCCAATTTTGGGTGCTAAAACATCCATGGCCGCAACGGTTTTTTCATCGTCATCCAACCGCATATAAAACGCTTTGATTTGGGTGGGGTAATTGGTTACGGCTAGGGGTTTTTTGAACACGTCTTCCGCTAGGTAGCGTTCATGTTCGGATTGCAGGTCAATGCCCCACTCCACCGGATACTCGAAGGTGCGATCGCTTTTTTCTAGGAGAGCGATCGCCTCCGTATAGGTAATCCGGTCAAACTCACTGTCAATAATATTACTAGCCGTATCCAGCACGGAGGAGTCAATGCGCTGGTTGAAAAATTCCATATCCTCGGCACAATGTTCCAACACGTACTTAAACACATACTTAAGAAACGCCTCCGCCAGTTCCACATTGCCATCCAAGGCACAAAAGGCCATCTCTGGCTCCACCATCCAAAATTCAGCCAAGTGTCGGGAAGTATTGGAATTTTCAGCCCGGAACGTGGGACCAAAGGTATACACGTCCTTGAAGGAAAGAGCCATAATTTCTGCTTCTAGCTGGCCACTCACCGTCAGATAGGCTGGCCGACCAAAAAAATCCCGGCTGTAATCCACTTGCTTCCCATCGGTCAAGGGCACTTGGGTGAGGTCAAGGCTAGTAACATGAAACATTTCCCCCGCCCCTTCACAATCACTGGCGGTGATAATGGGGGTGTGCATCCACAAAAATCCCCGTTCTTGAAAAAACTGGTGGATGGCGGTGGCACAGGCATTGCGAACCCGCATCACCGCGCCCAAGGTATTGGTGCGCGATCGCAAATGGCCAATGGTTCGCAAAAACTCGAATGAATGGCGCTTCTTTTGCAGCGGATAGGTTTCTGGATCAGCGCTACCAAACACTTGAAACGATTGGGCCTTCAGCTCAATCCGCTGCCCTTTACCAGGCGACGGTACTAAAACCCCCGACACTTCCAGGGATGCCCCAGTGGTGGCCTGGGCCAGTAACTCATAATTAGACACCCCTTCATCCACAATGACCTGTAGCCCCGCCATTGATGAGCCATCATTTAGCTCAATAAAGGAAAATCCCTTCGAGTCCCGTTTGGTCCGAACCCACCCCTGAACGGTAAGAGCGGTATCGGGTTGGCCACTTTTGAGAATATCAGCGATCCGATCAGGCATAATGTAGTGTCCAATTTATCCGTCAATCAATTCAGCATTATCAGTCAACCAATCTGCTTATCCGTAGCGCCATCCGTCAAAAGTATGGCTTAGGAAACGCTACAAAGAGCTAGAGTCCAAACTTTCTGCCTCACCCGGTGTTTGGGGTAAGTGCAACCCGCACTCCTGTTTTAAGCCGTGAAAACGGGTATCCCGTTCGTTATCGTCTGTAGCCATCAACGGGCGGCTGGAGTGCCAATCCCCGATCGTGACAT
>JAYKIC010000440.1:0-4610 GCA_035284985.1 Leptolyngbyaceae cyanobacterium | reverse complement strand
GCCAACGGCATTGGCTTAGATTCCCGCATTGGCAGCAAGTTTTTGCAAGCGGGAATTGGCTGGGGTGGCTCTTGCTTCCCGAAAGATGTGTCAGCCCTCATCCACACTGCCGATGACTATGGCTACGATGCCCAACTGCTCAAGGCTGCCGTCGAAGTCAACAAACGCCAACGCCTGTTGACCATTGAAAAACTTCAGCAAGTCTTGAAAATCCTCAAAGGAAAGACGGTGGGACTGTTGGGCTTAACCTTTAAGCCCGATACGGATGACATGCGCGATGCCCCCGCCCTGGATTTGATTGAACAACTGTCTCGCTTGGGGGCCAAAGTCAAAGCCTATGATCCACTGGTGTCCCAGTCTGGATTGCGGGATGGATTATCCAATGTCATCGTGGAAACTGACCCGGAAATGTTGGCCGAAGGCTGTGATGCCCTAGTGCTGGTTACAGATTGGAAGAAGTTCAAGGAGTTGGACTACGCCAAAATGGCGGCTAAGATGCACTCTCCCATTATCATTGATGGTCGTAACTTCCTCGATCAGCAGTACCTAACCGAGATCGGATTCCAATACGTTGGCATCGGACGCTAAAGCCCAAAGGGGGGGTAACTCTACCCCCCCATCAAGTGGGACGACAGGCCACCCTTCCCCGCCAACTGCTTCAAAAATCGGGGGACTGAACCACAGGGATTCCTATGGATGATTCTGCATTGACTCCTACTACCTCAATCAAAGAAGTGGCGATCGCCATTCTCTACCAGGGCGATCGCTTCTTGCTACAACTGAGAGATGACATTCCCACCATTCGCTATCCCGGACACTGGGCCTTCTTTGGGGGACACCTTGAATCCGGAGAACATCCTGATGATGCCATAGCACGGGAATTGCAAGAAGAAATTAACTATGTTCCCTCAAATCTAAGCTTATACCGTTCCTGCCCAGATGGTGACGTGATCCGCCATGTCTACCATGCCCCCCTCCTAGTTGGCTTAGACGCATTAACCCTTGGTGAAGGATGGGATATGGACTTACTCACCCAGCCTCAAATTCAGCACGGTGAACATTATTCCGCCCATGCGGGAAAAATATGTCCCCTTGGCCCACCCCATCGCCAGCTTCTCCTAACCTTTATCGCTGAACATCCCCATTTTTGGACAAAACGACCCTAAGTCGTTACCAAGGCGCTATCTTGAGCCACTTTTTAATCTTTCGTCAACAAAAAGTACTAAGCTGACTTTCACCGCTAACGACTCTAGTATTCACCCCGGCAATAGTGACTAGGATCACAAGATGTTGGGATCGGGATCGTTCCGTTTAACCCCTAGAACAGGCACTATATAAGAGACTCAACTCTAGCCGAGTCATCAACAGGGAACACACGACTGGCCGACTGCTTCTCTGCGCGGAGAGCGTCGGTTTTTTTTTAACTATTTCTTATCGAATCACCCCTACCGTATTTTTCCAGGCCAACTCCTTACGAATGAGGTTTAAAGCCCGTTCATCAGACGCAGAAAACAACTGCTGATTAATGAGATAACCTAAAATATTGAGGGTTAGATCCGTAGCGAAACTGCCACCACAACGCAACAAATGACTGTAGTAACCAAATTGAGGTCGCTGCTCAGCCGTAGTATGAAACTGATAGATTTCCGCATCAGTCATCAGCCATGCAAGGGTATTAACCGGAACCACAACCCGAGGAATACCCTGAACCCCAAAGGGCTGGGCACCCGATCGCTCTAACTGCCCGACCAGTACAATTCCTAATAGGGTACGGGTATCGTCAATTAAATCCGGGGTAAAAAAAGGGTCTGAATCACTGGATAGGCGGGGACCATTACTCAAAAACATCGGATTGACAAGCTGGGTATTGTAGATGACACCGACAGCCCAATGTTCACCATTAGGGTCTTCTAACTTGACAAAACTACCAAAACCGAAAACATGAGCATCCGGCGGATGACTGACGGAAAATTTGTCATCTAGCTGCACAATATAGTCGCAGTGCGAGTTAGATTTAACCACCTTCCCAAGACGCATGGGGTTTTCCCTTTTCTCGTTATGTTCATTACAGGCCATTATCCCTATTATTGTAGCCAGAATCAATACGCTTGTTCTTTTTCAGCCAAACGTTACGTTCGAGAATATTTTGTCATAGCCATCTAGCATCTTTTTAATCAATTCATATTCATATCCTAATTAATTTATATTCTCCTCTTAACCAAAGCATGGGATTCTTCTGAAGGTAAGTATTTGGACCGTAATTGAGTTTTCTTACAAGCTTGAGCGTTTGTCTTGTCCACTCCTTTGGGGGGCGATCGCGGCAATACGAAGTAGCTCTATCGGTTAGTGATAAACCTTAAAAAAATTGGGTTTTTACCAATCGTAGTGATGTCCTGAAAACACTAGGGTTCACCTAGCTTAGTTCAGGTCTTTTTGAGCTGCCTTCTTTTACACAAGGCATCGGCTCAAGCCTTGCTTTACTCAACGACACTTCATTTAAGGAGAGCAGAAATGCCGAATATTGGAGAAACTACCGCGCTGATTCCTCAGGCGGGTACATCCACCTTGCCTGAGCATTTAGAAGACGGGGGCAGCGGTGACACCGATTTCCCCTATGGTGAATTTAAAGCACTAGCCACTGTCGGTGAAGTTGACCCGGAAACAGGTGAGGCCCTGACAGGTTATCCCGACGGTCAAGCCGCTTGGTTGTTGGATGAAGACACTGTACGGGTGGCCTACCAGTCCGAGTCCTACGCCACCATGTCCAATGAAACCTATGCTTGGGTGATGGAGAGCGGAGCAACCTTCACTGGTTCCCACATCCACACGATCGACTACGACCGGGCCGCCTTTGCCGACTTCCTCAACAACGACAGCGCCGCTAGCGAAATGTTTGAGGCTTCCGGCCATCTGTTTGATACCGTTTACAACGTCTTCGGTGAAATCGTAGACGGCAAGAACGGGGATACTGAGGATCTGGGTGCCAAATGGGGCAATCAAACTGCGGCTGATGGAACCCTCATACCCTTCCTAGCAGAGCAACAGCTAATAGAGGCAGACTTCTTCTTCCACTCTTTTTGTGGCGCTTACTACGAGCAAGCCAACAAGTATGGCGAAGGCATTGGCTTTGCAGATGATGTCTGGTTGATGGCCGAAGAGTGGAACATCGGTCCCGGTATGTTCGGGATTAGTGAGGCAGAGTATGCCAACACCACAATGGGCTTGGCCTCAATGGTGGTGGATATCGCCAACGAGACCGCTTATACCGTGCCAGCTTTAGGTCAGTCGGGCTACGAGAAAATCCTGCCGCTTAACCCTGGCAGCGATGAGTATGTGGTTCTAGCCATGTCTGGTTACAACCTGGAGATTGAGCCAGCTCCGCTACGGATTTACATCGGTAAGAAGGATACTGATGCTGCCGGCAATCCCATTAACTATGACACTGCAACCGAACGGGATGCTTTCTTAGCTCGCAACGGTTTGCTCTTCGGTCAACTCTACGGGATGGCTGCCACGGATGCAACCTACGCCGCCCTGGGCATTACGGTGGATGCCGATACCGAAATGCTGAATGCCTACGCCACCGATGCCGAAGCTCCCGATGCCTTCAGTGTGCGTTACTACCCCACCAGCTATCAGTGGGATGGTTTCGATAGCCCTGAGAATGCTGGGGACACCGATGTATTCAAGTGGCTGCAAGATGGTGATGATATTGAGGGCGTGGTTGAAGCTGACGAGCAACCTGAGGGTTACACCTTCTTCAATGGCGACAGCAAAGTTGAACACCCTGCTGTTGACCCCGATCCTACCAAGACCCGTTATGTGATTAATCTAACGGACCCCAGCGCTCTGCTCGGTATCGATTTCACTGCCAATATCCTCACTGATTTAGCCAATGATGAGGATAGCAACGGTCTACCAGATTATTTGTCCGCCGATGTAACCCGGATTGTGGCAGGTGTGGATGGTGCGTTGACCCTGGAAACAGGGACCAAAGGATTAGCCCACGTTGGCCCCAATAATCTGGATGGCACTGCAACCCACGCCATCCATGTGGAAGTGGATCAGGCCCGGATGCATCAGCCCGATGGGCTTCAGTGGGTTAAAACCGCTGATGGTGACTTCCTGATTGTGGATGAAGACTCCGGCAACGACTACGGTGAGCGTAAGTATATTCTGCCCATCGATTCTGACACCCTGGAACTGGTGGTCGATGAGACAGGTTACTTCCTGGCTGCGGCTGGTGGTTCCCTCAACCCCCGTGCCATTGCGGAAGTCGCTGCTATTGAAGGCACCTTCTCCCGGGCAACTGGTGCAGAGTTTTCCGGTACCTGGAACGTGACTCACCTCGTGCTCCAGAAGGAAGATGGTAGCTTCTACACCCAGGAAGAGATTGACGGCATGGGTGCCCAAGCGATTATCGACACCGTGCCGTTGGCGGAACAGGTCTTTATTGGTGTGGTACAGCAGGCTGGTGAATCCGGTGGTGTGGTCGCAGACAATAAAGCTGACCAGGGTGGTCAGATCTTTATGTTCAACATCGTTACCGAGGCCATTCCCGTAACACCTGTGGCCAGTGATGATACCGGAACGGGTTTTACTACGGATGA
>JAYKIC010000439.1:0-4326 GCA_035284985.1 Leptolyngbyaceae cyanobacterium | reverse complement strand
CTAGTCCCGATAGGGCTTGGGGCAACTGTTCGGGAATCACAGGGAAGGGCAGGTAAATATAATCGAGATTGAGATGGGCGATCGCCGCATTTTGCATCACAGGCGATAGGGAATGCTCCACCGGGTGGCCAATGATTCCCAGTAGCCCCGTCGTGCCTGTAACCTTTCTGGTATCCATCATATGTTTTGTCCCTTGGCTTGGATCTAGAAACGTATGCTACCCCTAATCCTCCCATTAATGTGCTGTTCTCCCCATCTATAACGGTTCTGCCTGGGATTGTAACTGGTCTAAATGCCCCCAACTGGTCGATCAACGGTCCACATCTTCCATGAAAATGAGTTGCCCTACCCATCGCCATGGCGCATAATCTAAAAGGGGTGGAATGTGGGGCGCAGGAACCCTATCCATCTGCTCAAGCGCTAATTAAGCGTAATTGTCCACCGCACGAAAGGGAGATGCCATCGCTTATGTCGATGATCGAAACTAAAACACAACCCATGGTCATCAACATGGGGCCACACCACCCCTCAATGCACGGGGTATTGCGCCTGATTGTGACCCTTGATGGCGAAGATGTTGTCGATTGTGAGCCGGTGATTGGCTATCTCCATCGGGGCATGGAAAAGATTGCCGAAAACCGCACTAATATCATGTTTGTACCCTACGTCAGTCGCTGGGACTACGCTGAGGGTATGTTTAATGAGGCCATTACCGTCAATGCCCCTGAGCAACTGGCGGATATCAAAGTACCTAGACGGGCCAGCTATATCCGCGTATTGATGTTGGAACTGAACCGGATTGCCAACCATCTCCTCTGGTTAGGCCCGTTTTTGGCGGATGTTGGTGCTCAAACCCCTTTCTTCTACATTTTCCGGGAGCGGGAAATGATTTATGATCTCTGGGAAGCGGCCACTGGTTCCCGTTTGATCAATAACAACTACTTTCGGATCGGTGGTGTGGCGGCTGATTTACCCTACGGTTGGGTGGATAAGTGCGAAGACTTTTGTGATTACTTCCTGCCTAAGGTGGACGAGTACGAACGGTTGATTACCAATAATCCAATCTTCCGGCGGCGGGTTGAAGGCATTGGTACCATTACTCGGGAACAGGCGATCAACTGGGGTTTGTCCGGTCCCATGCTTCGAGGCTCTGGGGTAAAGTGGGATTTGCGTAAGGTTGATCACTACGAATGCTACGACGATTTTGATTGGGAAGTGCAGTGGGAAACCACTGGGGACTGTTTTGCCCGCTATTTAGTGCGGATTCGGGAAATGCGAGAGTCGGTCAAAATCCTACGTCAGGCGCTCAAAGGTTTACCGGGTGGACCTTACGAAAATCTTGAGGCGAAGCGGATGATGGCTGGTCCTAAATCGGAGTGGAATAGTTTTGACTACCAGTTTATCGGTAAGAAAATTCCGCCGACGTTCAAAATCCCGGAAGGAGAGCATTATGTGCGGGTTGAGAGCGGTAAAGGAGAATTGGGAATCTACATCATTGGTGATAACAATGTCTTTCCCTGGCGTTGGAAGATTCGGGCGGCTGACTTTAATAATCTTCAGATTTTGCCCCACCTGCTGAAGGGGGTGAAGGTGGCTGATATTATGGCTATTCTGGGGAGTATTGATGTGATTATGGGATCAGTGGATCGGTAGTTTTGCTGGACCGATCCGCTAGGGCGATCGCGAGTTCGGGGATCTTGGCAAGGACCGTAGGCTTTAACCCTGTACGCGAATGGGCATCTTGACCTACACTTGATTTACCACCTTGGAATACGGTCTTGGAGTTCATATGGTGCAGTTTCATATTCAGGCGGATAGCGATATCCCCGCCTCGACCCAGTTATTTAACCAGATCCGGTTTGCGATCGCCTCCCGTCAGTATCCCCCCGGACATCGGCTACCCAGTACGCGGCAATTAGCGATGCAAACTGGATTGCACCGCAACACCATTAGCAAGGTTTATCGGCAACTAGAAGACTTAGGGATCGTTGATGCTCAGGCTGGGTCTGGCATTTATGTTCGGACCCAAGGCGATGAAGGGAGCATTCATGCCAGTTCGCCCCTGTTCCAGCAATATCCCGATGCCCATCGACTGATTCAAACGAGCTTGGATGAACTCTTGAAGCAAGGATGTTCTTTGAACCAAGCTAGGGAACTGTTTTTGGCTGAAATTGATTGGCGACTGCGCTGTAGTGCTCGTGTATTAGTGACAGCCCCCCTACAGGATATTGGAGCAGGGGAATTGATGGCCAAGGAATTGGAACAAGCTCTGCAAACTCCTGTGCAACTGGTGCCACTGGAGGAACTTGAACAAATCTTGACCCAAACTCGCTCCGGCACCGTCGTTACTAGTCGCTACTTCATCGGAGAAGCTGAGAAAATTGCAGGGCCAAAGTCGGTGCGGGTGATTCCGGTGGATATCTACGACTACTCTCAGGAAATTCAAACCATTACCAAGCTAGCGCCGGGGAGTTCTGTGGGTCTCGTCAGCTTGAGTTCGGGTATTCTCCGGGCGGCGGAAGTCATTGTTCATAGTTTGATGGGCGATGATATTCTCGTATTGACGGCTCAATCGAGCGATCCATACAAGCTCAATGCCATTGTGCGGGCGGCAGCTACCATCATTTGTGATCAAGCCAGTTATGATGGGGTGAAAGCCGCGATCCAAGCTGCACGGGATGATTTAATCCGTGCGCCCCAGGTGCTGTGCTGTGAGAATTATATAGGCACTAAGTCGGTCAATTTATTAAAGCGGGAATTGGGCATGGAATAATCCACAACGGATGACCCAAGACGCATTACAATGATTGAGGCCCAAAGGGAAGTACCGATTGGGAATATGTTCACATGGGTAATGTTATGGCTGACTCATACACAGTAAAGATTAAGCATCAAGGAACTGAACACAGCATTACGGTTCCATCTGACCGCAAAATTCTTGAGGTTGCCCTAGAGCAAGGGGTAGAATTGCCTTTCTCTTGTAATGCCGGAGTTTGTACGACCTGTGCGGCGTTGGTGGTGAAAGGGTCGGTTGACCAAAGCGAGGCGGCTGGTATTGGACCGGAGGTTCAAGAGGCTGGTTACGCTTTACTGTGCAGTGCCTATGCCAAGTCGGATTTGGAGTTGGTTTCTGACAAGGAAGAGGAAGTGTACGATATGCAGTTCGGCCAGCCCCAAAATAAGCAGAAAAAGTAATGGCCCAAGGTTACGACGCAGCGCTAGGAGATGGGATATTACTCCCCAACATGGGTGAATTTCGCACTGGGGGACGGTGGTGTACTGAGTTGGTGGTTATTGCAGTACACCAGCCTGATTCAGTGGCACTGATTCCCCAGCAGATTCTCCAGGCTTTGCAAGCTTTTGGCACTCCGTTGCGCTGGGCGATTACGGCGGTCAATGTTGAGGACCGTACCTTGGCAGTGGAAGCGGTGGTCATTATGCCCATTCCCCAGAGTCATGAATTATCAAGATAAGTGAAGCGTTAAGTTATGCAGAATCAGTGGGCGATCGCACTCCTAAATCTAACTTGGAAGTGGATGATAAAAGCATTGAGATCAATATTTCCCCCTGGTTTGGCCCTAAGCCAAAGGGGTGAGCGATCGCTCTGGCAACGGTTGATCCTTGGTTCCTTATGTTGGGTCTTGGTCTTGGGCCTTTTTCCCCATGCGGCGATGGCTAAGGTGAACGATGATCGGTATGACGGTAGTATTTTTCCCCTCTATGCGGGTAATGGCTCGATTGTGCCGCCACGGGTTAGTCTGAAACAAGCCCTAGACCGGAGCGATCGCCCCACGGTTCTTGGCTTTTACCTTGACGATAGTAAGGATTGCAAGCAATATGCCGCCGTATGGTCCGCTGTAGATGCCTACTATGGTCGGGCTGTAGACATCATTCTCCTGAGCGTTGATTCTTTTTTGCCAGAAGGGGAACACGCCACCACCGAACCCGCCTACTACTACAGTGGTAGCGTACCGCAAACGGTCATCTTTAACCAGGCGGGAGAGCCAATGCTTAGCGTATCAGGAGACACTCCCTTTGAGGTGCTAGATGATACCCTCCGTAGCATCTTTGATCTGGAGCCTCGTGCTGAGTCGAGCAAATTGCGGCGACGTTCGGTGAACGAGCAAAATTTAGAATTGGTTCCAGAACCATAGCGCCCAGAACCATAATGATGGATCGGTTTAGGAATCAGTCCAACCGACCTGATTGACTGACAAAACTTTGCCCCTCTTCCCTAAATCCCTTCTCCCAAAAGGGGAGAAGGGACTTCAAACCAGGTTCTTGGGTCGAAAGCCCCTCTCCCGCTCTGGGAGAGGGGTTGGGGTG
>JAYKIC010000438.1:0-4711 GCA_035284985.1 Leptolyngbyaceae cyanobacterium | reverse complement strand
GGAGCGATCGCCCCATCACTCCCAAACGCCATCACCCCATTACTCCCACCAAATGCTCTCCAACCCTGAGCGCATTCGCCATAATCGTCAACGCCGGACTCACACTGGCATTCGAGGGGAAAAAGCTGCCATCCACCACATACAGGTTATGAATATCGTGACTGCGACAATTCACATCCAGCACCGATGTGGCCGGATCGGGGCCAAAGCGACAGGTACCGCACTGGTTCGCCATCACCTGAATCGGGATTTCGCTGCGAGGGTGTACCTTCACAGGCTGGAAGCCGTCCACATTTTTCTCGACCACTTTGAGGGCATCCATCCAGCGGTAGACGAGGCGATCGTGGGCTTCAGCATTGTTGGCATCGTAATCGACGTAGAGCTTTTTGCCGCTAATGCGAACACGATTGTGGGTATCGGGTAAGTCCTCCGTCTGTGCCCACCAGCCGATGGATCGGGTGGCCAACTGCTTCAGACCAAATCCCGGCATAAATTTGGCAGCGAGGGAGAGGGTGGGTGGAGCTTCGGCAAAAATCACATCGGTGAGCAGTCCTCCGGTATTCTGGATGTGCCCCATGGGGAAGTTAAAATCACCGTCACCCCAGTAAAAATCATTGACACAGACCGTTTTAGGAAAGTTGCCGGAGTTTGATTTAGTTCGCAACTGCACGATCGCCGTCAACAGACTTTTCATCAAGTTACGTCCCACCAGACCGGAGCTGTTGGCCAGACCATTAGGATGTTGGTCGTTGGGCGATCGCAACAACAACGCCGCCGAGTTCACCGCACCACAGGCCAGCACCACAATATCGGCAAAAAATAGATAAGATTGTCCCTCAACTTCTGCCTCTAGCGCTTTGATTTCCAGCCCCGATGCATTGGTGTGGAGGGCGGTAACGGTGGCTTTGGTCTTAACGGTAACGTTATCGTGCGCCATGGCAGGATTGATGCCGCTGACTTCTGAGTCGTTGGTGGGATCGTCCTCTTGACGGGTGAGGCCCAGGGGCAGGGGTGAGGGATGGAGATCTTGTTGGGCGATCGCCTCAGTAATCTCGGCAATTTGAGGATCGGGGGCGATCGCCCCATAGGGATACTCTTGACTGTGGGCAGGCTCCGTCGGATCGCCCGTGACCGCACCGTGGACCTTATACAGTTGCTCCGCTTCCGAATAATAGGGTTCTAAATCCCCATATTTAATCGGCCATTCCGGTGATACACCCTTCTGATGCTGTACTTGTTCAAAATCTTTTTCTCGCCAGCGATGCAGCACCGCACCATAGATTTTGGTATTGCCGCCGATGGCATAGTTCATCTGAGGTGAAAACGGTTCTCCATCTTGGTCGTACCACTGTTCTGGTGCATGGTAGCGTTCCCGCTTAAAAATTTCCGTAGTAGCAGGATTTTGCACATCTAGGGGCATGAAGTCCCCCCGTTCCAAAATTAGGATTTTTTTACCCGTGGGCGCTAGTTTTTGAGCCAGGGTGCCACCCCCTGCCCCTGTGCCCACAATAATTAAATCGTAGTGCTGGTCATCAATAATCATGCGATCGCCTTCCCTATTCTCTCACTGCCACAGATAAATTAGCGCAAACAAAATAATCCAAATCACGTCCACAAAGTGCCAAAAGATGGAGGTGGCCGCCACGCCAAACTCGCCGCCATCATAGTTACCAGGGATAAACGATCGCCCCAGCATCAGTCCTTGCAAAAGCACTCCAGACAGAACGTGCAGCCCGTGAAACCCTGTCAGCAAATAGAACGTGCCGCCAAATAAGCCATCGGTAAAACCAAACTCCAGACTCCGCCACTCGATCGCCTGACCATAGAGGAAGTAGCTCCCCATCACCATCGTCAGTAGCCAAAACAGGCGAAAGCCCCACAGATTTTCCTTATGCAAATACCGCTCCGCGAAATAAATCACGAAACTACTGGACACCAGCACCACCGTATTGATTGCTGGATCAAACACCTCTAAACCATCCACACCAAAGGGTAGCCAATTTTCTGCTGTGTTTTTGTAGAAAATATAGCCAGCAAAAAAGCTGAGGAAAATCACACTCTCCGAAACGAGAAAAATGATAAACCCAAACATGCGATGATCGGGTTCGTCATGGCCGTGGGCGGTATGGTTCTGAGCCACAGCCAGGATCGTTTCAGCATTCACTGGATTCACATCAGTGGGATTCACATCAGTGGGATTCATGGGCCACCTCCAGGGCATCAGGGTTGGACACAAGCGGTTCGGATTTGCCGTATCCGTAGGGTTCTGCAATCACAATCGGTAATTCTTTGTAGTTCTCATGACTGGGGGGAGAGGAGATGAGCCACTCTAACCCGATCGCCCGCCAAGGGTTGCTATCCGCTTTTTCACCCTGCACCCAGGAACCAATCATGTTAAGGATAAACGGTAAGGTGGATATGCCTAGGAGAAAACCACCGATACTTGCCAACACATTCCAAAAGGCGAACTCTGGATCATAGGAAGCAACGCGGCGGGGCATTCCCATCAAGCCCAGGGGATGCATCGGGAAAAAATTAAGGTTTGCGCCAATAAAGGTCAGGACAAAGTGGAGTTTACCCAAACCTTCGTTGTACATCCGCCCAGTCATTTTGGGGAACCAGTGATAAAGGGCCGCGTAAACCCCCATCACTACCGCACCATAGATCACGTAATGGAAATGACCCACGACAAAATAGGTGTTGTTGACGTGAATATCCACGGGCACCGAGGCCAGCATAACTCCAGTGGTTCCAGCAAACACGAACATAATCAGCCCACCCAGGGCAAAGAGCATGGCAGTATTCAGGCGAATTTTACCCCCCCAAATGGTGGCAACCCAGGCAAATACTTTGATACCAGTGGGCACCGAAATCATCATGGTGGACAGCATAAACAGCATTCGCATCCAGCCAGGGGTACCGCTGGCGTACATATGATGCACCCACACGATCGCGCTCAGGGCTACGATAATCAGGGATGATACCACCACCACTTTGTAGCCAAATAGGGGCTTGCGGGCATACACGGGGAAAAGTTCCGAGAAAATACCGAAAATCGGCAGGATAATCACGTACACCGCTGGATGGGAATAAAACCAGAAAAAATGCTGATAGAGGACCGGATCACCCCCGTTGGCGGGGTTGAAAAAGGCCGTTCCCGTAGTCAGGTCAAATAACAGCATCACCGCTCCGGCAGTCAGGGCAGGGAGGCCGAACAATTGGATAATCTGGGCACTCATCACCGTCCAGACAAAGGCAGGGGTGCGGAACCAAGTCATGCCCGGTGCCCGCATTCGGATGATTGTAGTAACAATATTCACCGCTCCCATAATCGAGGAAATCCCCGATAGGGCCACCGCTAGTAGCCAGAGAAATTCACCGTTGAGCAGCACTCCAGCGGGATTTTGTAAACTCACCGGGGGATAGGACCACCATCCCGCCTGGGCTGGACCACCGGGTGCTAGAAAACTCGCCATCAGGATCACGCCAAAGACGGGTACCATCCAAAAGGCGACGGCATTTAATCGGGGAAAGGCCATATCCTTGGCCCCAATCATCAGCGGCACCAGATAATTGGCCAAGCCCGCTAAGACTGGAAAAGTCCACATAAAGAGCATGATGGTGCCATGCATGGTGAACATCGCGTTGTAAACGGTGCGATCGACTAAATCGGCTTCTGGGGTAATCAGTTCACCCCGAATAATCATGGCAAATAGCCCACCAATCAGGAAGAAAAAGAAGGCGGTGACAATATATTGGATGCCAATGACTTTGTGATCGGTGCTGAAGGAGAAAAAACGTTTCCAATTGTCCGGCGCACCGGGGTGCGGTTGTCCGGTATTGGGACTTACTTGTTCAACCGATGTAACCATAAGGAGAAAGCTGCCTATTATATTGAGATGGACCAGGGAGTTTTTAAATTAACGGGTTTAACTTAACGTTGCTGGGGGAAAATAAGTGGCTTTGGCGTGGGTGGTTTTGGGAGGAGGGCGATCGCCCCTATCCCCCCGCATTGGAAAAATTCACCATAGACGGAGCCGCTGGGACCACAGAAGCCCAACCAGACTTCGATCCAGTTTTGGTTGCGTTCTGATACTCTTCATAGGCGGGATTATAGGCAACCGTTGGGGTTTGGCTGGCGGCAGCGGTCAACCATTGCTCGTGATCCTCTGGTGATTCCACCACCACATCCGCTTGCATCGCGGCAAAATAAGTGCCGCTATATTCAGAATCTCGCAAACGGTAGCGCCCTTGCCGAATTGGAGTCAACTCAAAGGTGATGTCGTGGTTGGGAATCACATCCTGCTTCAGGCGGAAGGCGGGAATATAAAACCCGTGAATCACATCTTCAGAGACGAGGGCAAATTGGACCCGTTGACCTGCGGCTAAATGTAATTCGTTACTGGTGACGCGGCGATCGGGGTATTGAAAATCCCAAGCCCATTGTCTGGCAATGACATTAATCCGTTCCATCGCCCCAGCTTCACCCAGGGCCGCATCACCCAGGGGTTCGCCGTTCGCTGAGATCGGGGTTGCGGCTGCTTTGGCCATGCCAATATGGATGTGATCCATTGGTCCCAGCACTTGCATCTGATCGTAGATCTGATAGCTATAGGTGGCAATCCAGATCACGAGGGCGAAGGGAATGGCGGTCCACACTACTTCCAGGGTGATGTTGCCTTCGATGGCTGGACCGTCGCTGAAGTCGTAT
>JAYKIC010000437.1:0-20812 GCA_035284985.1 Leptolyngbyaceae cyanobacterium | reverse complement strand
CCCTAAAATACACCCCCAAAAGGCAGGGATAATGTCTTCGGTGAGTTCCAGTTGAAAAATAACTTTGTCTTGGGGTTGCAGACCCAAACTTCTGAATCCTGCTAGGATGCGTTCGGCATCGGCTTGCAAGTCGGCGTAGGATTGCTTGGTTTCGGTGCCAGATGAAGTGAGGTAGGTGATGCGATCGCCCCCCATCTCACGAGCCGCCCGGATCAGCAATTCCGGCAAGGTACGCAGTTCATACGCCCATTCCGGCAATACGCCCCCATTAGCCAACGCAGGAACTTGGGAGGCGATCGCCTCCTCACTGGTTTCAGGCTCAACAACAGGCACCGAGGTTGACTCAGCCTCAACCATAGCCCCGGTTTTCCAATCAGAACGCAACTCCGATAGGTGAAGCACGGCCTGTTGGTCCGATCTAGGTTGGGCCACCACCGCCACTTGGTTCACCCCAGGAAGCTGTCCTAGCTTAGTCTCCCAAGTTTGTAGCAGGAACTCATCAACCACCTCAATCTGAGCTAAGGCATTCTCATCTATGTCACCGGATGCGGTTAGCGGCAAGTTGGAAAGGGGAACATAATGGGTGGGAATCAGGGTTTCAGGTAGCGTTGCTGACAGGTGAGTCTTGAGACGCTCTGCCGAAAACGGTTCTGACAGAACCACATAGGCGACCCATTCTCCTTGTTCTACACCCTGTCGCTGGAGCACGATGCAATCTTCAACTGAGCCTTCTGCCTGTAGAACAGATGCAATAACGTGTGCATCTGGAATACTACTTTCATTTGTTTGCAATTTCTTGGCCAATTTCTGACGAATATTTGCAATATTCTGTGCAAGCAACTGACTGTTCTCAGTACTAGATGCGGGATTATTGATTAAAACCATATAAACTCCTTGCTGCCAATACCCTATCGACTGCGATGCCAGAACCTTCGATGTCATGAAAGCAGGTGCCAATTCCTTCTCTTTTCCAAAAGAGATATCTCGCATAAAAAAGGAGGACTTTCGATATGACCCTTAGGACAGGCAGCATTATATTGCTGCAACTAAAATCAATCAAATAAATCAGGCGCTAAAAGTGGCCCTGTAGCTAGTACACTTACTCCTCCAAAAGAAAATAAGTGACAGAACTAAAACATAAGAAGTTAGGATGTATCTAGAAAGACACCTTATTGAGCTAAATACTGACAATACCGAGCCAAACCCGTCGGCCAGATGAGCACGACTACGATTAAGTAGACAAACTGTTAGATTGCCTTAGATAAATTTGTCTAAAATAGGTTTGCTAACCAATCTATTAATTGAGACGATAACTATAAAACATAATCACTTGAGTAATTTTAGGTAGTACACTCCTCTAATTTTGACGCAATTCAAACACTTTTTCTTTGCGAACCTTTACATTTCACATAAATATTATCCTTCGAGTCTTTTTGTAAAGTGTAGCGCAAGGTAGCCTCGTTTCCCAAACATCTATACAAGGTCCATACAAGGTTGGGCGCGGAAGTTAAAGCACTGCAACGTTAGGGTGAGACCATACCAGACAAACACTAAAAAGGCTGTACGGAGGCGATCGCTCTCCGTACAGCTCTGTTATGGCGATCGCCGTTAAAATGAGAACACCAGATGCCTAACATCATTGCTAGGCATCTGTTTCGGTATCTCAGCTATACAGTGATTGATTTAATATCCGAACTATAAAACGAATTTAACCACCACTCTACCCCTAGAGGATTCAGGGATAGGATAGCTTGAACATCTATCCCCTCACTGTCAGCCTCCTGGGTGCGGAGGAAATCAATGAAAGCGGCTCCATCCCGATTAAGCAAGTATTCCTCTAGCTTGTCCAGGAAATTAGCACCCCCCTCTTCCGTGTTTACCCCGTATGAGCTTACATCAAGGGAGTATTCACGGTCGGTAGATTTCGCGGAGAAATCGTAGTCGCCCTCCTCTCCATCAGGCAAGGTAACGGTTAAGATCCATCGCTTTCCATTACGGATCTGAGTCTCAACATGGTAGTCAGAATCCAGACCTAGGATGTTGATGGTATCAAAGTCACCCTTAATCCTATTGGCCTGAATAAACTTAAAGACTTGGCCATCCTTTGGAGAGTAGTCTTCGTCAAACATGATGTTCAAGGTGCCATCGAGACGAGCAGTGCCACGAACCTTCAACACATCGTATTGCTTGTTGGGTTTCTTCCCCCCCACTTTCACAAAGAGGTCACTATCATCATGCTGAACATAGTTACCCTTTACCTTAACTCGATGATAAGTCTCACCAAAGTCCAAGGTGCCATCAAGGTGCTTTAGATTACCTTCAATCTTAAACGGGAGGGCGGTAGTGGGGCGATCGCTTCCATTTCCACCCATGTCGTGACCACTGTGGTCCATGCAGTCATCCATGTCGTGACCACTATGGTCCATGCAGTCATCCATGTCGTGACCACTGTGGTCCATGTCATCGTCATCCATGTCATCCATGTCGTGACCACTGTGGTCCATGTCATCGTCATCCATGTCATCCATGTCATGACCACTGTGGTCCATGTCATCGTCATCCATGTCATCCATGTCATCCATGTCATGACCACTGTGGTCCATGCCGTCATCATCCATGTCATCCATGTCATCCATGTCATGACCGCTGTGGTCCATCGGCGACATATACTCTTCCGGAATCTCTGCGCCATCAGCCAACAGCTTAATCCACTCATTGATATCTACATCGTAGGAAAGATACCAATCCGAAGTGCCGTGAGACGAGTGGTCAAAGAGCGCATCCTCTCCATTTAGATCCCAACCATGCATATCACTATAGCCGTAGATGTACATATCTAGGCCCCGGCCAAATCGAGGATTGTACATCGTCAGGTCTGTATCTTCCAGTAGAGCGTTAGCTGTTTGAGCAACACCCAAACCAGACACTCCAGCCTCATCTAAGCCCAGCATCTTGAGGTTGTAAGTTGTTCCATCCTCGGACTTGTAGAGAACGTAGGCGATCGGGGCTTCTAAGCCAAAGATATTCACTTCAGAGAAATCGCCCTCAATGCTATCGGCTTCCAAGAAGGTAAAGGTGCCCTCGGTTGGCGCAAAGTCACCTAGGAAGTAGAGGTTCAATTCCCCATCTAACTTAGCAGTACCGTCTACTTTCAAGACATCAAATCCTACACCAGGATTAGTGCCAGCTAATTCAACTGTAAGCTCACCCGATGCAGTCTGAGTATAGTCTCCTTGAATGTGCAACATCCCTGGAGAGTTACCTGGAGAGACAGTACCACCATCGTTGTTGAAGTTACCCGCAACAATACCACTGCCATTCGTTACCCAAGTCGTGCTCCCCGGCGCTCTCACCAGTAGATCTCTAAGATCTTCGGCAATGGGAACCGCACCATTATCCCAAAGGAAGAGCGGATCGTTCAATCCATGACCGTAATTTTGGACACCACCTGCATAGAAACTGGTACCCCAATGGTCATCAACCTGCCACTCAGCCCAGAGTCTATCTACGTTGGAGTGCAACATCCAGAATATGGGATCGTTCGGGGATGCCGATACGTTGGCCATAATGCCACCGATATAACCGTGGGCATTGTTGTGGGCACCTGTACCGCGCTCAACATTGTTGGCAAAGAGGTTAAAGACATCCATCTGGAGTATGTTCTCTATACCTGGACGCCAAGTACCTGGGTTTTCAATTCGGCTACCTCGACCAATACCTTCTGGAGTGGCATCCACCCCTAGCCAACGACCATCGCTCAGGTCAGCCCGCATCGCCCAACCATTGGATAGGGCAAAGTAACCTGTTTGAATGTCGCCACTGATGTCGGGATCTGGTCCCATGAAGTTGTCTTCCAGGACAAAGTTTAGTGTTGCATCAAGGTCCGTCCAATCCCAGAATGGCAAGGTGACATTGGGGTTGACTGCTTGTAGAGCATTTTCATACTCAGTCAGCAACAGACGGTGCCATGCCATGAAGGCAGGACCATTGTGTGCGGGGTTAACCATTGTGCTGCCATCAGGAGCCATCCGCCCGATCGCGTCTCCGCTGGCTAAGTGAACGGCAACAAACTGATCATAGAGACTAATCTCAATCCCATTATCAGTCAGTACAGTAGTGTCCTTGAGGGTCAAGATGGCATTAATGTACGCATCAATTTCCTCAGGGGTCATATCAGCGGCATTCTTACGGACATCCAACCCATCTTGGTTAGCTGCTGCGCTAGGAAGGACGCTGAAGTCATTCAGGTAGCCGTAGTCATAGGTGTAACCAAACTCAGTGAAGTCAAAGACATCCGCAACGGTCATGAAGTCATAGGTTAAAGTGAAATCACGTAGGTTGGCTACGGCTTGGTTGGCAAATCCTGCGGCAGTGTTACCCTCTAAGTCTTGAACCACCGTTGCGCCGGGAGTATAGCTGACCGTTACCACATCACCCAACAGGATAGGATTAGCCATCGATAGGATAACGTTCGTACCTTTGGCATTAGTTCCAGGCAACACATCTACCGAGGATACGGCCCGGACTACGCCATTGACTATCACCGTGTAGTCACTGGCACTGGGGTCGATGTCACCATTCAATCGCTCACTGTAAATCAGCTTAACGGTGCTATGGCTGGTGGTTCCACTGACAATAGCATTCACAAGGGTTGGCGCTCCGGAGCCACCGCCACCAGGATTACCGCTAAGGGAACCGAAGACCATGTCAACGGGAGCGGTGCCTGCGGCCAGGGTTGCGAACAGCGTAAAGCTGCCCGTGCCATCCCCTGCCAGCACGGTCACGGTGTTGGAGTTAGCATCAGCAGACATGATGTCGAGATTGCCATCACCATTGATATCTGCCAGCACAATATCGAAGGGACTATCACCAAGGTTGAAGAAGGTGGCTGCGCCGAATGTGCCATTGCCGTTGTTGAGCATGATAGACACGTTATCACTGCCACTGTTCCCTACTACAATGTCAGCAAAGCCATCGTTGTTGACATCCCCTAGTGCAAGGGGACTAGAAGTATTGCTACCTGTTGGATAGTTGGTGACTGCACCAAAACCACCGCTACCATCACCTAGGGCAACAGAAACACTGCGGGAGCTAGCGTTACTAACCACAAAATCTAAGATGTTGTCATTGTTAACATCTTCCAAGACAAGACCTTCGGGGCGGTTGCCTACGGTATAAGTTCCAGAAGTAGGGGCAAAGTTACCCTGGCCATCACCCAAGTTAACTGTGACTGTTTCGCTAACGAAATGCACGGTGGTCAAGTCAAGGTTGCCGTCACCATTAAGGTCTGAAACCACCACTTCCCAAGGTCCATCACCTGTAGCGATCGTCGTCTGGGCATCAAAGCTACCACTGGCATTACCGAGCAGAATGGATACATTATCGGAACTGTTGTTGGCAACGATCGCATCGGGAATCCCATCACCATTGATATCTTCAAGCACGATGTGGGTAGGTTGGTTGCCAACGGCAAAGAGTTGGGGAGCGAGGAAGCCTCCTGCACCATCGTTAATCAGAAGCGCAATGTCACCGGAGCCTCGGTTAGCCACGACCACATCGTTGAGACCATCGCCATCAATATCCGCCATTGCGACGGCAAAAGGTTGATTGCCGCCTGTGGAGAAGGTGGTTTGGGTGCTGAATCCACCTGCACCGTCACTTTCAAACACGGAGATGGAGCCATCAAAGCGGTTGGCGACCACTAGGCTATCTAAACCTGACCCTGACCCACCGCCACCAGGGTTGCTAGAGGAGGTGATGTTGGTGACGGTTTGGTTGGAGAGGGCGATCGCATCATTGCCTGCGACGTCTTGGATTGGATTGGTGCCCGGTACAGCGTAGCTAATGGCAACGGTCTCACCATTCACTACAGGGCTAGCCAAGGTCAGGGTAACGGTTGTGCCATTGGCATCGGCGCTATTGACCGTACGCTGAACTCCGTTCACGGTCACGGTGTACGCCCCGCCAGCCGGGTCGGAAGCGCCGTCTAAGGCTTCGTTATAGGTCAAAGTCAAGGTAGACCCATTCACCGTGCCAGTCTGGAATACGGGGGAAGTGGTATCCGCTGCCGGACTGGTGTTGGTGACGGCTTGACCTGTCAGGGCAGCCGCATCATTCCCGGCTACGTCCTGCACTGGATTAGTACCGGGTACAGCATAGCTGATGGCAACGGTCTCGCCGCCTACCACCGGGCTAGCCAGGGTTAGCGTCACCGTTGTGCCGTTTGCATCGGCGCTATTGACCGTGCGCTGAACTCCGTTCACGGTCACGGTGTACGCTCCACCAACCGGGTCAGAAGCGCCATCTAAGGCTTCGTTATAGGTCAAGGTCAGGGTAGAGCCATTCACCACTGCCGTTTGCAATACAGGGGAAGTGGTGTCTGGGACAGGGCTGGTGTTGGTGACAGCTTGCCCTGTGAAGGCGATCGCATCATTGCCGACCGTATCTTGAATCGGGTTGGTGCCGGGTACCGCATAGCTAATAGCAACGGTCTCACCCCCTACCACAGGACTCGCTAGGGTGAGAGTTACGGTTGTGCCGTTAGCGTCCACACTGTTGACAGTGCGCTGAACGCCGTTCACCGTCACGGTGTAAACCCCACCTGTAGGGTCTGAAGCCCCATCTAAGGTTTCATTGTAGGTCAAGGTCAAGGTAGAACCATTCACCACAGCACCCTGGAAAATAGGAGCAGCGGTGTCAGGAATAACGCTGGCAAACGCTAAACTTGTTGGAGCAGCGCTTGTCAATGGGGTTTGAGCGGTAAAGCCGCCGTTGCCATTGCCCAAGAACATGGCAACTTGGCTAGCACTGGTGTTACTGGCGAATAGGTCCAGATTACCGTCATTATTGACATCCCCAAGCGTTATATCACTAGCAATGAACCCAAACTCGACCAAGATAGGCCCACTAAATCCACCATTACGGTTGTTTAACAGAATAGATCCTTGGGTATTAGTGTTAGTAGTAGCAATATCTAGTGCTCCATCGTTATTAATATCACCCAAGATGACAACATTGGGACGAGCCGCTGCTCCATAGTTAGTAACGGTGAAGCCGCCTGTGCCGTTCCCTAAACCAACGGAAACGTTGCGGCTACTGCGGTTGGCAACCACAAAGTCCATACGACCGTCTCCATTTAGATCGCCAGTGGTCATATCAACGGGAAGGCTACCAACGGTAGCCGTAGCAGTGGGTGCCCCAAAACTGCCCGTACCGTTCCCAAGGTTAACACTCACATTGGTGGTATTGAGGTTGGTGGTGAAAACATCGATATTGCCGTCGCCATTTAGGTCAGCGGCACCGATGCCCACTGACCCCGTTCCGGAGGCGAAGTTCTGAGCCGCAGTAAACCCACCCGCGCCGTTGTTCAGCAGAACAGCGAAGCTATTGGTGGCATTTTGGAGTGCTAAGACATCTAAACGACCATCGTTATTAACGTCAGCTAATGCCAACTGAGTGGGGGCAGCACTGACGGAAAAGGTTTGGGCTGGATTAAATCCACCCACACCATTGTTGATCAACAGGGAAATATTGCTCGATCCGCTGTTGGTGGTGAGGATATCTTCCAATCCGTCACCGTTGATGTCTCCTAGGGTTACGGTAGAGGGACCAGACCCTCCGACCGCCAGGGTTGTGGGAGCGTTAAAGCCACCGGAACCATTGGTGGTATAGAGGGAAATACTGTTGCTGCTCTGGTTAGCTACGATTAGGGTAGGAGTCGTGCCACCTGTCGGGGCGGGTAGGGTGTTATTGACAACCGCTTGACCCGTGAGGGCGATCGCATCGTTGCCTGCTAAATCTTGAACCGGGTTCGTGCCAGGAGCAGTGTAACTCAAGACTACTGTATCACTGGATGTAACGGCACTGGCCAGGGTCAGGGTGACGGTAGTGCCATTAGCATCTACGCTATTGACCGTCCGTTGTGTACCATTAACCAGCACACTGTAGGCTCCTGTGGCGGGGTCGGATGCACCATCTAGGGCTTCGTTGTAGGTTAAGACTAGGCTGGAACCATTGGCGATCGCCGTTTGCAATACGGGGGCAGTGGTGTCGGCAGGGGGGAGGGTGGTGTTAGTAACGGATTGGGTTGTGAGGGCGATCGCATCATTTCCAGCTACGTCTTGAACCGGGTTCGTGCCGGGAACGGTGTAACTCAAGGCTACTGTATCACTGGATGTAACGGCACTGGCCAGGGTGAGGGTAACGGTAGTGCCATTAGCATCTACGCTATTGACCGTCCGTTGTGTACCATTAACCAGCACACTGTAGGCTCCTGTGGCGGGGTCGGATGCACCATCTAGGGCTTCGTTATAGGTTAAGACGAGGCTGGAACCATTGGCGATCGCCGTTTGCAATACGGGAGCAGTGGTGTCGGCGGGGGGCGTTACGCTACCACTCAAATTGCCAAAAACAAGTCCAGAAGGAGCAGCAGTGACGGCTAGGGGAGTCTGGGCTGTAAACCCGCCGTTACCATTGCCCAACAGTACGGCAATTTGGTTAGCGGAGGCGTTGCTGGCCAGTAAGTCTAAGTTCCCATCATTATTGACATTCCCAAAGGTTATATCACTCGCAATAAACCCAAACTCAAGAGCGGTGGGACCACCAAAACCGCCATTCCGGTTATTCAACAATACAGATCCTTGGGTAGTGGTGTGGGTGGAGACAATATCTAATGCTCCATCATTGTTCACATCACCCAAGATCACCGCATTGGGACGACCTCCGGCACCATAGTTGGTAACGGTGAACCCTCCTGTGCCATTCCCTAACCCAACGGAAACGTTGCGACTACTCCGGTTCGCTACCACAAAGTCCATGCGGTCATCACCATTGAGATCGCCTGTAGTCATATCGACGGGGAGACTCCCCACCGTCGAGGTGGCAGTGGGTGTGCTGAAACTACCTGCGCCGTTGCCAAGGTTAACGGTCACATTGGTGGTATTGAGGTTGGCGGTGAAAACATCAATGTTTCCATCTCCATTTAAGTCAGCAGCACCGATACCGACTGGGCCCGTTCCGGTGGCAAAGTTTTGAGCGGCGGTCAACCCACCCGTGCCATTGTTCAGTAATACGGAGAAGTTATTGGTTGTGTTTTTGAGAGCTAAGACATCTAAGCGACCATCGTTATTGACATCCGCCACCGCCAACTGTGTGGGGGCGGCACCGACGGCAAAGGTTTGGGGGCTATTAAACCCACCTGTACCATTGTTGATCAACAGGGAAATGTTGCTCGATCCGCCGTTGGTGGTGAGGATATCCTCTAGTCCATCACCATTGATGTCTCCTAGGGTTACGGTGGAGGGGCCAGTACCTGCTATTGCTAGGGTTGTGGATGGATTAAATCCGCCTAAACCATTGGTTTCATAAAGGGAAATTGTATTATTAGTTTGGTTTGCTGCAATTAAGGTGTTGAGGATGCCTGTGTAGCTTGAGAGGGCGGATGGAGCGATCGCCCACTCTGCTTCAATACGACCAGTCGCCACTTCCAAATCCCAGTCGCCACCCAGGGTAGCCGAACCCGTCAAATCATCCGAGGCCGCAACATCGGCTCCAGTCAAACCACTCAACTGTCCCACAAAGTTCTCACCTGTGGTCCCTTCGGCAACATTACAACCAAACAGTAAAATATCCGCTCCATCACTCAAAGCTTGGGACCACCCCAGTAGCTCGTCTTGATAAGTGCCAACAGTCGCAGCGTTTAGGGTGGTATTGCCCAATTGCAAGGCACCAGTGGAGCCGTGGGAAACAATTTGTAGACTAGATACGTCGGAGTAATTAGCTAAGGCCGACGAAATTTGGACGATCCCATCTTGAGTCGGATCTAACAACACAATCTCAACGCGGCTATCTACCCCATCCAGGAAATAGTCCAAGTTGTCCACCGAAGCGTCGATGAAGAGAAGCGTTTTAGGAGAAGTGCTTGCACCAGATACACTTGGGACAAGGGATGCCTCTCCAGCTTCTGTGTTACCCACCCAATCAGGGATTGTACTTGGTTCCATATCAGGCAAACTTTGCATTACTCCAAACCTCTAAGTTGCATGAATCGTTAAGATAGCTTACTCGTGTGGGAATCCTACTTGTGCTAAAGTCCCCCCTGCCAGGAGGATATAGTCACTAAAAAATAGATTCGATAACCGGACAAACCTTTACTGGGAAACTCAAAATAAATAAAGGCGCAGACAACCGTTGCACTAGCTTCTCACCCAAACTAATTTGAATGCGGGACGTAAGTAAATATAGGTAGGAGCAATTTCACTGAAGCTTTACTTAGTTATCATTCCAACCTAGTTTCACCCCTAGCGCTTTACAAAACCAACACCGATCTCATCCGTATTAGTATTTAGTCGCAAAAGGAGATCCGTTAGGGTAAACAACCCCTAACGGATCAGTGTTTCCCTCTATGCAGCCAAAATTAGCTAGGTTCGGCTAGGGGCATCCAGCTGCCTAAAAACCTTATTGAAAGCCATGGCCATCACCTGCTGAGACGCTAACCATAAAAACGGAGGAATGGTCGTTCCATAACGTTTCCAAAGCCGCTTTGGCTCTTGCAACAAACGATACAACCATTCCAAACCAGCCTCTCGGACCCACAGGGGCGCACGCTTCTGGCAGCCAGCATAAAGGCTAAAAACCGCACCAACTCCTAACATCACTGCATTGATATGACCGTGATGATGCTGCATCCAGCGCTCTTGCTTTGGACAACCCAACGCAACAAAAACTATTTCCGCCCCACTAGAATTTACAGCATCCACTAGAGCCGCATCCTCTGCCGCTGTCAACTCTCGAAAGGGAGGAGACATCATTCCAGCAATGTGAAGCTTGGGAAAATCCTTTGCCAGTTTTTCACGCATTCTGACAAGCACATCATCGGTAGACCCCAAAAAGTAAATCTTGTGTCCACATTCCTGGGCCCGCTGGCAAACCGACAGAAAAATATCCAGACCCGCGACTCGATCCTGTCCCTGGCAACCCAGTAGGCGCATTAACCAAACCAGGGGCATACCGTCCGGCGTAACGAGATCAGCGTTTTCCAGTACCTTACGGAATTCCTGATTCCAGTGTGCTTCCATCAACATATGGACGTTGGCGACGCAAACGAACTTACTGATTCGGCGCTTTGCCCAGCCAAATATCGTATCAATCTGACCTTCAAACAACAATGCAGACACAGGAGTATTGACCACATTCACGGTTGGTATCTGTGACTCAGACATTTATCTCCATTCCATCCTATAAGCAACTTCAGTTAACGTGATAGCTGCGATCGCAGCCCCTCTAGCAACACAAGGATTATCTCTACAGTCATATGTAAAATCACCAGGACAGGATTTCTGAAACAAATACCGCAGCCAAGGCGATTGGAACCCCACACATCGAAACAGCCTTACTCAATTTAGGTAGAATGTCGGTTTCCGGGGACAGAAGCAATAAGAACGTAGAACACTGGACAGCTAACAACAGGGAAATTTCAGACTAAAAATGATTTACGTACAACAGAGTGTGCCACTTACTCGATTGGCCAGTCAAAGTATTTCAGGAAACTTGCTAAAAACTTTGTGTAAAAATACAGAGTCTTTACACAAAGTTTATACTGTTGTCGGTAAGACCGATGCCGAATATGCACGGTGCTGAGGTGAAACACGATAGGTTGAAGCGGAACCCCAAACCGGGTGTAGACCGGATACCTGTTAACCTTCAGTCAACCCTGGAGCACCCAATTAGGAAAATGCCAATACTTTCCCTAGGGTCGGTTATACCCTACTCCCGAACATAGTCTCCTGACTTGCCCCCCGTTTTGCTAACTAAGTAAATACCGCCCACCTCCATGGATTTTTCTAAGGCTTTGGCCATGTCATAGAGGGTCAGGGCCGCCACTGAAACAGCCGTGAGGGCTTCCATCTCCACTCCCGTCTCTGATTTAGTCTTAACCTCTGCTTCAATGTGATAGCCCGGTAAATCGCGATCAGGGATAATCCGAACATTAATTTTCTGTAAAGGCAAGGGATGGCAGAGGGGAATCAAGGTAGCGGTTTGCTTGGCCGCCATAATCCCAGCCAACCGAGCCGTACCCAACACATCCCCTTTGGGAGCATTTCCGGCTTCAATGGTGGCTAAGGTCGTGGCGGACATGCGGATATATCCAGTGGCGATCGCCCGTCTCACCGTTTGAGCTTTAGCCGACACATCCACCATCTGCGCTTCTCCAGCTCCATCCAAATGGCTGAGGGCTGCAAGCTGAGCTTCCTGTTTCGGCATTTCAGCACCAGATTCAGGCTCTAGGGAACGGGGGGAAAAGGAAGGGGAAGAATAGGTCATGGCTCAATCTCTGTTTCAGGCAGATATAGCTTAGTGTTTGATTATTCATCATCATATAAGGTGAGGTGTTGAACTAGGCACAAGCATGATAGTCGTAGCCGTTACAGGGAAAAACAAGGTTCTGACCCACATGGTGACCGCTATCAAGACCGTAAAAAGCTTAGAAATGTTCTTTGTGAACATTCAATTTTTGGTTGATTAGAGCATTCTAACGATATAGAATAAGCGTTTTTATTCTGTGTTTAGTACTCATTTGAAGCGTGGTGTAGATGTTTATGAAGATAAAGCGATCGCAATTTGTCCGCAGGTTTAGCTTGGGTATAGCCGCAACTCTACTCGTAAGTGCTTGTAGTCCCTCTACTTCTGGTGGCGATGCCACCAGCGACACTGCAACAGGTGATAGTGCAGATAAGATCATCAAAGTCGGGACTGAACCAGCCTTTGCGCCGTTTGAATTCCAGGGAGACGGTGGCGAGATTGAGGGATTTGATATTGACTTGTTTAATGCCATTGGGGAAGCCACTGGTTATGAAATCAGGTTTGAAAGTTTGCCCTTTGACGGTCTCATTCCGGCCCTCCAAGCGAACAATATCGATGCTGCCATTTCTGGCATGACCATTACTGCCGCTCGGTCGCAAACCGTTGATTTTTCCCAGCCCTATTTCAAAGCTGGTTTGGCGATCGCCATCGCTGAGGATAATAACGAGGTCAAATCCTTAGATGATCTGGCAGGGAAACGAATTGCTGTAGCAATTGGCACAACCGGAGCCGCCACCGCTGCCGATATTGATGGCGCAAAAGTCACGACCTTCGATAATGCTCCACTGGCGCTTCAGGATTTAGCCAATGGTAATGCCGATGCTGTCATTAATGACGCACCTGTCACCTTGTATGCTCTGACTGAGGGGGGAGTTCAAGGCTTGAAAGTTATTGACCAACTTTTGACTGAAGAATTTTATGGCATTGCCACGCCTAAAGGCTCTGATAAGCTGGCAGTCATCAATGAAGGATTAACAACCATTATTGAAAATGGAACTTACGCTGAAATTTACCAAGAATGGTTTGGCGTAGAACCGCCTGAATTACCCGCTGAATATGAACCACCTGCGGACTAGTCTCAAGCCTCAAAAGAGTTGATTTTAAAGCAAAATTATGGAATTTATTTCAGTTATTTTGGATGCAATGCCCAGCTTGTTGCTGGGCGCAGTGATCACCTTACAGCTTACAGCCGTTGCCATCATTTTTGGTTCGGTCGGGGGACTGGGTTTGGCCCTTGTGCGGCTTTATGCCGCTAAACCACTACGGATTGTAGCCTCGATGTATGTTGACTTCTTTCGGGGAACCCCTCTGCTGGTACAAATTTTCATTGTCTACTTTGGTTTACCAGCCTTGATGCAGGGATTGGGCATAGGCTTTACCATGAACCGACCCCTTGCTGCCGGATTAGCGCTGAGTATGAATGCTGCCGCATACCTCGCTGAAATCTTTCGGGGAGGTATCCAGTCGATTGAGCTAGGGCAGGTAGAAGCGTCTCAATCGCTAGGAATGGGATCGATTCAAGCAATGCAGTACATCATTTTCCCCCAAGCACTGCGACGAATTATTCCTCCCTTGGGCAATGAATTCATCACCATGCTCAAGGACACGAGTCTAGTGGCCGTAATCGGTTTTGAAGAGCTGTTTCGCCGTGGTCAGTTAATTGTGGCAAACAACTACCGTTCATTCGAGATTTATTTCGCGATTGGCCTAATTTATCTGGTACTCAATGTTGTTATGTCGAGGGTGTTTGCCTATCTCGAATATCGAATGAATCCTTTACGGACTGGCAGGAAGCCTCAGACCTCGGCGGTTGTTTAGCCATATTGGCTGTTTAAAAATTTTTAGGGGCTGAATAGCAAGACTGAATGACTTCAAGATTAAAATTTAGGTTAAATCTTTTAGCAATTAAACCTAAACAATAATTTTATGATCAGTAGTCATGACCCCTCAACCTTATTGAAGGGCCATGCCTTACTGATCGACATCAACCTGTAGGAGACCATAAGTAATCATGAATGAACCAAGCACCCAAGCTGCGGCCCATAACACAACACTCAAAGATTCAAAACCAGTCATTACCTTCGATGGTTTACGCAAAAGCTATGGTGAACTAGAGGTGATAAAGGGGATTACTGGAGAAATTTTTAGTGGAGATGTTGTATCGATCATTGGTCCTTCAGGATGTGGTAAAAGTACATTTTTGCGGTGTATGAATCGCCTGGAAAAAGTTACGGGTGGAAAATTGGATGTGTTGGGTATTGACGTTGCTGATCACCTGATGCCTACACAACAGTTACGTCGGTTGCGTACACAGGTTGGCATGGTGTTTCAAGGTTTCAACCTTTTTCCCCATTTAAGTGTATTGGATAACCTGACGATCGCACCCCGTAAGGTGTTGCTCAAATCACGTCAAGCAGCCGAAGACACCGCCAAACATTATCTAGAAAAAGTAGGGCTGGGGCAGAAAATACATGCGTTTCCGGATCAGTTATCTGGGGGGCAAAAACAACGGGTTGCTATTGCTCGCAGTCTATGCATGAATCCATTAATTCTCTTATTTGATGAACCCACTAGTGCCCTTGACCCAGAGTTGGTGGGAGAAGTGCTGACGGTTATGCAACAACTGGCCCAAGAAGGGATGACGATGGTGGTTGTTACCCATGAGATTCAGTTTGCACGAGAAGTGGCGAATAAGGTTATTTTCCTGAGTAATGGTTATCTTGAAGAAACTGGACCAGCCAAAGAGGTGTTAACGTCACCCAAGAGCGATCGCCTCCGCACCTTTCTCAGCCGCTTAAAATAGTGGGATCTTGATATAGCCACAGACTTGTTTAACGCCTCCCTCCTCAAGCCCCCTGTTTCTGAACGTGCGATCGCACAACACCACTCCAGAAGGAGTATCGCCCATCCTCCGGTTGAGAACACCAAACGATGTCCACGGTGTGGCTGACAATCAAGAATTACAGTTCAGTGAAGGGTTTGCCAATGAGGAAGCTATTCCACATGTTGGTGTTAACGAGTCTTGCTATTACTATAAGTGCGATCGCCTTCCTCAATACTTCATAAGGCGATCACCCCCCAAAATCCAACATCATCCATCTAAAATCCCCTGCTTGTCTGATGGAATCTATTCTTGCTGCTAGAATCGATGGCATAGTCGTAGCAGTGATTAAAAATGGCGATCGCAGTTCAGCACTTGACTTTAGAGGATTACCTCCGATATGAGGATGGTACGGACATTTCCTATGAGCTTGTGAATGGAGAGCTAGTTCCAATGACACTGGGGATGGGACAGCATGGGGAAGTATCTGATTTTATCAATCAAAATTTTCGCCAGGAAATTAAACGTTTAGGTCTGGAGTGGGTTTCTAAACAGATGGTGGTTGGTATCCAGTCACCACGGGGTGACCGCTGGGATACGGTACGAATTCCCGATGTGGTAGTTTTATCGATGGAGCAATGGCGAGAACTACAACGCCGTGAAGCGGTCATTCGGTTAAATGAGTCGCCGCCGTTGCTGGTGGTGGAAGTGGTGAGCGAATCTACCAAAGGAGTAGATTATCGGGCAAAACGGGCTGAGTATAGCGTTTTGGATATACCTGAGTATTGGATTGCAGATCCCCTGTCACGTAAGGTTACGGTGATGAGCTTGGTTGAGGGTTGGTATGATGCGGTTGAATTTACCAATGATGATGTTGTTTTATCACCTACTTTTCCTGATTTGAGGTTGACGGTTACTGCTATTTTGAAAGGCGAGATTTAGGTTGTTGTAATGGAGGAGCGATCGCCCTACTCTTCTCAAAATGCGATCATCCCTACCGGAATCAATGTGTGGATCATATTCTCACTGTGATCATTGATCTTAATCTGAAGAGGGAATTGACTCAACGGCTCAGTCAGTCACAGCTAATTATTGGCAAGACTTAAAACAGTCAGTTGTAGGGGACGATTAATCCGAATCATGGGGTATCAATTGCAGATACGCGATCGTGCTACGCAGGATTTGCGAACTCACATTCCATAAATTAGAGTAAAGCGATGATATAAGAATAGTTAGTATGCAGACGAGGAACAGCAGTGACCAGTAGTTTTCAAGATGACATCCGCGAAAATGCAATGCGTCAGCTATTCGATCTGAGAAAAGATGAGACTGAAGGTAGATCTGGTATCGATGCATATCTGGAGTTTGAGGGCAGACTCATACCTTTTGAGTTAAAAACCACGTCTAAAGGCTCTGTAACTACTGTTCGTGATTTTGGTCTTGAGCACATCAAAAAATGGGAAGGTAAGCATTGGCTCTTCGGATTTTTTATCGATGGGCGTGAGTATTACAAATATGGCACCCCAAAAATGATGCAACCCTGGATTGAAAGAAAGTCAGACTATATTAGACGTGACTTCATGTTGGCAGAGATCGCTCCTTCAAAGTTAACACTTGAGGAAATGTATGACCTCTTAGGCATTAAAGAAATCTACACCTATGAAGATGCTAGGAAAATTCATAAAATGCAATATAAGAAATCAAAATATTTAGAACTTCAAGATTTAGAGGATGGATATTCACCCCACAGAATGTTAGAGATAGTGAAGAACAGAGCCAGATACTTAATACAAAGAGGTAGCACCCTGAATAACCCTCATATTCCATTCAAATATTTCAGTAACTGGATTGAAATTACAGAGAATCATGCAGTCCTCCTGAGAGAATTAGTGGCTACCTACTTTCGAGAGTTTAATGAATCAGCTAGTTAGTTTAACCCTAAACTTTTAAGGCGGAAGCAATACTTTTTGCCACCTGATATGCCACAGGTGGGACAACTGAGTTACCAATCTGACCCAGTATTTGATAAACGGCTCCTGAAAAGTTCCAATCTTCAGGAAATCCCTGAATCAAACCAACATCCTTTACAGATAACCTAAAATGATCAGCCTTAGCGGGAAAGGCTGATGCTTTTTCACGAGTTAGCTGCACACCGTTAGGCCATATTTGCATCTCACTCCATAATTTCTGACTAGCAGCACTATTTAGAACTGAGGTGGTATTCCGTTTACCTGTAAAAGCGCTGCGTATAGTAGGCGCTAAGTTGTCAAAACCGATTTCTTCTAACCCCAACGCTTTTCTCACCCCCATAGTTCGTTTAACTTCGTTTTGACTATCAAACAAATCTAAAGAGGTTTGATGCATTTCAAGATTAGTGCCTTGTTGCCAGGAGTGGGTTGACTCAGGAACTCTGAAATTTGAGAAGTGTTGCTGTGATTGAAAGCCAACAAAAAATACACGTCGTCTAACCTGTGGTACCCCAAAGTCAGCAGCATATAGTTCAAACTGAATGATCTGGTAGTCTTGTAACGGCATCAATATATATTTTTGAATAAAGCCATTAAACTTGGGATTGAGCAGTCCTGGTACATTTTCGGCAACAAAGGCTTTGGGTTTAATTGTATTGACCACACGACTAAACTCGCCCCACATATTGCGATCGTCTTTTTCCCCTTTTTGTTCACCTGCAACTGAGAATGGTTGACAGGGTGGTCCACCATGCAGAACATCTATATTACCAATATATTGCTCCCAATTAATATTTCTAACATCTCCTTCATCTAACCCGGCATATACAGACCAACTAGGACGGTTAGCTAGTAGTGTGTTCTTGCAAATAGGAATTAACTCATAGGAACCACAATGACTATAACCTGCTTTGTCAAAACCTAGATCCAAACCGCCACCCCCAGAAAATAAACTGAGGCAGTTTAGCTGACTAGGCTGCAATTGGGGCATTAAACTGTTGGGGTCAAGCTGAGGTTTGTTTACAGGATGTATAGTTGGGAGTAAACCTTTTTCGGCTGCAAGCTTTGCCAGTCTAGATTCATGGGAAATACGCCGATATTCGTCTCGTTTTTCCTCAGTTATTGTGTATTCTTTTCTGGATGCATTTTTGTACACAGCCGACTTGTTAGCCACAATCTGCCACTCCAAACATAAAAGAACAAGGGTTCTATATTGTACAAAATTTACACCATCAGTGGACTCAGAGTCTAGCTGTCCCTTCAACGTGACGTACCAATGCGATCGCTTACAAAATCATGATGTATGTGTAGGTAAAATTCAGAAATCACGTGAAAATATGATGCCATGTAAAGTTTTGAGCACGAGTAATAAATTTGACACCAGAAAAAACTTGTGCTTTGATTTGAATATGCAGACGAATATCAGACTCTAGATGTTCGTCTCATGGTCATTATTTCTAACTCTCAGATCAATGCACGTCCAGCCTTCTGGCTCAGCGGCTATCTGAAGATTGTTAGGTTCATCCTCTGTAATCACTGGTTCAGCATGTTGGATATGCACTGGTGTGAGGGTTGGAGATAGTGAGCTTGAGACGTTTATCAGTAGGGCTATCGCAAGGGGAGCTTATTAGTTTAGGCACTTCATCTTGTGATTTGTATTCCGATGCTATGTAAAAAATAGTAACGGAGATTCCCAATGAATCCTAAACAAAAGCGAGCCAAAAAAGCTCAGCTTGTTGATGAATTTGGTTCACGCTGTTGGTGGTGTGGATGTGATTTACCTGAAAAAGATCTGACTCTTGATCATCTAAAACCCAAAAGTCGGGGTGGATCGAACTCTTTGGAAAACTTGCGATTATCATGTGTTTCTTGTAATCGCTCCCGTGGAAATAGCCTTTATCCACCCCAACACCGTTGGCCTAAGAAACAGTTTTTAGCTACTAGATGGATAGAAAAAAATGCATAAGCTTTTAATGTTTAGCGACGAAAAACTTTTACGTCGTGCGCTCACACACCGTTCTTATGTAAATGAGAATCCTGGTGAAGATAGAGATAATGAGCGTCTAGAGTTTCTTGGTGATGCCATTCTTAACTTTATTAGTGGTGAGTATCTTTATCAGATTAGTCCTGAGATGGGAGAAGATGAGATGACTCGACGGCGTTCAGCCCTTGTTGAGGAGAAACAGCTTGCTAAATTTGCTGTTGAAGTTGGATTAGATTTCAGAATGCGGTTAGGGCAAGGAGCAATCCGTGATGGTGGCTACCAAAATCCTAATCTTCTAAGCAGTACTTTTGAAGCTGTAATTGGGGCTTATTACCTTGATCATCAGCAAGATATTTCCCTACTACGTCCATTAGTGGAAGAACTTTTTGATTCTGTGCCAAAAGATGTCGTAACTGTTCGGTCAAATATAGATTCGAAGAATAAGTTCCAAGAGTTTATTCAGAAAAATGGAGCAACTACGCCGCCCAACTATGTTACGGAAAAATTGGGTGGGACTGATCATGCGCCAGAGTTTATCTCTCAAGTTTACGTTGAGGGAAAGCTTTATGGTGAAGGCAAAGGTCGTAGTAAAAAAAATGCAGAAAAAGATGCCGCTGAAAATGCTTTAGCCCGGTTGAGAAAGCTTGGCTAGTGTAACCGACATCGCCGTAGATTCGGTTGCAAGTTGGGTTCCAACACTCATATTTCATTGCAGATCAACGAATTGGCGATCGCTCTTTCAAAAAAGCTAGGGCGATCGCCATTCTTCTTCATTGATAATCTCAGCCAGAGCAATACTGCTAGGGAGAGTGATACAAGCTTCGCATAGGTAAACCAACGCCCAACACTACTCTCAAACAACATTTCCCTTTCCCACCCCAGCATTCCCATTTTCCCCTGCTAAGATAGACAAGAATTACCTAGTCTCAGTGGCAATCCAGTCTTATGGATATCAGCATTACTCTTCCTCCCAATCTCCAAGCCCACCTTGATGCCCAGATCGCAGCCGGAGTTTCTCCCAGTATCTCAGACTATTTGTTGCAATTATTGGAGCAGGACTATCAGCGCCAGCAAGCACAGAAAAAACTGAATGGTTTGCTGCAAGAGGGTATTGACTCAACGGCTCAGCCAGTCACTGCTAATTATTGGCAAGACTTAAAACAGTCAGTGGTAGGGGACGATTAATCCGAATCATGGGGTATCAATTGCAGGTACGCGATCGTGCTACACAGGATTTGCGGTCTTATGCCAACTACATTTTGAGTGCAGGGAACGCAGATGCAGCCGTTCGATTTCTCGAAGCAGCAGAACAAACCTTCAATCAACTGGCTGAAACGCCCAATATTGGCAAAGTTGTAGCGATCGCAGACAAAGCATTCGGCGATGTACGACAATGGCATATTCGCAACTTCAAGAACCATCTGATTTTTTATCGGCTTGACCAGGAAACGGTTGATATTCTTCGTGTCTTACATGGTGCCAGGGATTTAGGCGATATCATTCCGTTCTTGGATGAACTATCTTGAAGCAACGGCATAAGTAGAGTGATGTGTGGAGCGATCGCCCCATCACTCCCAAACGCCATCACCCCATTACTCCCACCAAATGCTCTCCAACCCTGAGCGCATTCGCCATAATCGTCAACGCCGGACTCACACTGGCATTCGAGGGGAAAAAGCT
>JAYKIC010000436.1:0-3637 GCA_035284985.1 Leptolyngbyaceae cyanobacterium | reverse complement strand
AATGATCCCTATAATGGGGCGATGATGGCTCAACACCATGCCCAAGATGTGATGCGGGCGGTGGAAAGCGATCGCTGGATGGTGCGAGTCACGAATACGGGCTACTCCGGTGTCGTTAGTCCACGGGGAGATACGGTGTGGCGATCGGAACGCAACAACTCGGTGGTTCACCTCACCCATATCCAACGTCGTCAAAGCCGCACACTTTATGTGAATTGGGGCAACTGGTTAACGGTCTTATTAATGAGCTTGGCCGGGATGATGGTATCGGTTCAACGGTGGCGCAAGGGTTGAAGTCATCCCTGGGATGGCCTTTGCCAAACGTCTAACCCAAGAGAATTTTGTTGTAGATCGACATGCAGGCGGGTGGAATCACAACAATTAATCCCAAGAATAGTAAAAAATCAAGACTCATGGCTTAAACGCTTCCTCTAGTTCTTCCAAATGATGTTGATGCTGTCTGAAGGTGATAGTTTTATTTTTGCCATAATGGGTGGTTTCCTATCACCGCAGATTCACTGACCTGATCATGGCATAGGGCCTAACCTCTCAGTATTTCTTGTATTCGATATTTTTTAATTTACACAAGCTGTAATGGCTCGGTTGCAGCCCAAAGCCTATCCCCATATTGGGTTAAAGGAGCAAAGTTGGGGCGATCGCCCCTGAGTCCCGCCCTTCAACTTCATAAACTTCAGTTAAGATTGGCAACAAAACTTGTCTTAAAGTTTGGCTTTGTAGCGTTGTGCTGGGCAAACGGTGGGCTTAGCCCGCCGCCTCTACCCATGCTTTAAGGGTCGGAACCACAGCGGCGATCGCCATTTCCTCAGATTCCCCAGAAGCCCGTTTGACCACTTCCACTTTGCCATCTTTGAGCGATCGCCCCGTTACCACCCGGAATGGAATCCCCACCAACTCAGCATCTTTGAATTTAACCCCGGCCCGTTCCTTGCGGTCATCCAATAGGGTTTCCACCCCCGCCGCATTCAGGTCCGCATACAGGGCTTCGGCCACGTTCATCTGGTCCCCGTCGTTGATATTGGGCACCACCACAATGGCGTGATAAGGGGCGATGGGAACCGGCCAGATAATGCCGTTGTCATCATAGGATTGCTCCACCGCCGACTGGGCCAAGCGCGATACCCCGACACCATAACATCCCATCACCAAGGGCTTATTCTTGCCATCTTCATCGGTAAAGGTCGCTCCCATTTTTTCAGAGTATTTGGTCCCTAATTGGAAAATGTGACCGATTTCAATCCCCCGTGCCGTTTGTAAGGTCTGGGAAGGGTCATGGATGGCGCGATCGCCTGCGATCGCCGTCCGCACATCCACAGCCAGCTTCGGCAAGTCAAATTCCTGCCCCCAATTCGCCCCAACAACGTGAAATCCTGACTCATTCGAGCCAGTGACAAATTGCTGCAAATCCACCGCCGTCTGATCCACCATCCTGAGAAATTTGGGGGCTACCCCCTCTAAGCCGGACTGAATGTAATCATCCTCCAGCCCTGGATTAATGTAGCCCAATGGCAACGGTTTCGCCGCCCACTTCTGCTGCGCCTCCCCATCAGGCACCTCTAGCGTAATTACCGTGGTCGCATCGTAGGTTCCGGCCACCTTGGTTAACTCGTTATACAACTTGGTATCGTTGACATCCTGGTCGCCCCGAATACTCACCAACACCAGTACCGTCATGCCATTGTCGTACACTACCTGATACAGCACATTTTTGACGATTTGGCTGGGGGAACACCCCAGAAATTCTGCCAAGGATGCGATGGTGGGAGTATTCGGGGTTTCCAATTTTTCATACTGCTCAAAGGATTTCAGCACCTCTGCCTCAGGGGGTAAGGACACCGCCTTTTCCACATTGGCGGCATAGTGCCCATCCTCGGTATAGAGCACTTCATCTTCCCCCGCCGCTGCCAGCACCATGAATTCCTGGGAACCAGACCCGCCGATCGCCCCCGAATCCGCCTGTACCGCCCGAAATTTTAGACCACAGCGGCTCAGAATTTTGCAGTAGGCATCGTGCATTGCCCCATAGGTTTGTTTCAAACTAGCCTCATCGGTGTGGAAGGAATAGGCATCCTTCATAATAAATTCCCGGCCCCGCATTAGCCCAAAACGAGGCCGAATTTCATCGCGGAATTTAGTTTGAATTTGATAGAGGTTGATCGGCAATTGGCGATAGGAGCGGATCATTTCCCGCGCCACTGTCGTAATTACCTCTTCATGGGTGGGACCAAGCCCCAATTGCCGCCCCTGGCGATCATCCAGGGCAAACATAATCCCTTCTGCTTTCGTGTAGGTATCCCATCGGCCTGACTCCTGCCATAGTTCTGCGGGTTGTAGTTGGGTTAACAAACACTCTTGGGCACCGGTTGCATTCATTTCCTCCCGGACAATTTGGGATACTTTTTGCAGTACCCGCCACATAAATGGGAGGTAGACATACATGCCACTGCCCACCCGTCGAATGTATCCTGCTCGTACCAGAAGTTTGTGGCTGGGAATTTCCGCTTCTGCCGGATCATCACGCAGGGTTACGAACAGTATTTGGGACAACCGCATAGGTCAAGTGCCTCATTAGGTAGGACAAGGGAGTGGAGATGGAATGAGACACCATTGAGGTCCAGTTTCATCTCAAACCCGTTTCATTTCAAAGTCGTTTTATCTCGAACGGGTTTTATCTCAGAAAAATCGAGTGTAACAGGTTGGATAGCTAAGTATTGTAATACTTGATCCTATGGTATTTTTGCTCAATTTCCAACAGAAGTTGAGTCAATTAATTACAGAATTATGTAGGATTGAAGCCTGTTGGAAACGGCCATGGCGACTAAAATCGCGGCTATAGAATCAAGGGCCATCGTTGCGGCCTAACGGAACCTAACTAGGGTCAGCCGATTTTGCTGGCTTTACGCCGATAGATTTATGCTTTGGGTCGATGGTAATTAGCAGAAGATCCCTGGAACTACCGAAACCAAAGGCTTAAATGATCCCTCACTCTAAATTGGTGGCATTGTCCTATACTCGTTAGTACCAAATGTTTGGTAGTACCTAAGACTCGGTAGTACCAAGGTAAAGATTTGGTGAACTGAGATAATACAGAACATTCATAGGAAAACAGTACTACTAGCAGTTTAAATATCAAGGGCCATGCGTATTTTTGTATTGTTATTTAATGTTGGGACGGATAATGAAGGGATTCACTCTCTGCGGGTGGGCGATCGCGATATCGTACTCATGTTTGAAGACGAAGATGATGCTACTCGTTTTGCCCTGATGTTAGAGGCTCAGGATTTTCCCCCGGCGACGATTGAGTTAATGGAGCAAGACGAAATTCAAGAATTTTGTGATTCGGTAGGGTATGACACCAAGTTTTTGCCTACGGGTAGTTTGGCGATTCCCCCGGAAGACACGGTTGATGCGATGGATTGGCGGGAAGATGGTCAGTATGACCAGGAGCGGCATGGGGAGAAGGGCGATCGCGTTTCCGATTATGAGCCAATAGCGGGTTCCGCCGCTGATGATGGGGACAACGGCTTATCGGAAGCGGAACTGAACCGCCTCCGTCGCCAATTGGAGAAGTTATTGTAGGGCTGTAATGGATAAAAGTTCAGGTGCTGAATCCCAACCA
>JAYKIC010000435.1:0-4123 GCA_035284985.1 Leptolyngbyaceae cyanobacterium | reverse complement strand
TGGCAAGGGGATTGGCCGCACTGATATTTCCTGGCTGGAGTTGGATGGCCGATGCAGGGGGGGTGCGGTCAGAAGGGCGGATGGCACTAGGGGCAATGGGTTGTTGGGCGATCGCCCCTAATTGTTGTTGCCAACGGGCAAATAGTCCCGGCGGTTGAGGGGTAGGCTGATCTCTTATCGTCCCTTTCTCATCATTGGCCCTATCATTGGCCCTATTGGTAAAATCGGGAGCGCGATAAACCCCCGTCCAATCCAAATATTCTAGGGCGGGGGTCGCCAATAACCGCTTGACCAGCCAACGGGCGGTGCGTAGCTCCCGATAGCGGCCCAAAATGGTCCATCGATCAACCATGGACCACTTGGTGGACTGGGGATTTTTCGATCGAATGGCGATCGCATAGGGCTGTAGCCGTTGCAATTGGCTGTCAATTTGGCCTAGGGTCAGCAATCGCCAGCGGCAACGTAATTGGGCGAGGGGACCAACCCGCCTAGCCGGAGTCGTGGCGGGAGTTGGCGATACAGTCCCATGATCCGAGGAAGGAGCATCGTCTGGATGGGTTTGAAGGGAGGGTGATGGGGTTGGCCATTGGAATTCCCCAGCCAATACCTGCTGGATCGTTTGCTCCAAATAGCTTGCTGCCACTGCTTTCGATAAATAGCCATCCACGGCGGTGGCTTGGATGGCATCAATCACCGCTGGAGCCTCTGATCCCAAAACTAATACCGCTAGGGCGGGATAGTGGGTTTTAATTTGTTGGCACAGGTGAACCAGAGAAGAGTGACTAGGGGCATCAAGGGCGATCGCCCCTCCCAAAATCACCAGCATGGGTTCCGTGACTGATTCAGACCGGATGGCATCGGATGCGGGAAAATCCCTGGAGCTTGAATCAGTCGATTCTGCTGCTGAATCATCAAAATTCTGGGAGTGATCCCCCTCATCACTTAGGAGATCGCTCCCAGGAGTGGAGATCCCCTCCTCCGTTGCAGGCGTAAGATTACTGGGACCATCCAGCCGTGCCTGGAGGCGACGAAAGGCAATAGCCTGATCGCCAATATCCTCAATTACTTCAAAGTTGGAAAATTGTTTGAGCCAATCCCTTAGCCCTACTCGAAAAATAGGGTCTTCATCCACGATAACAACCCGAACAGTGGAGAAATGTGGCATGGACAAAGCGGCCATCATAAAGTGAATGAACTGGACAAACAGGAAAATCGTATAACTTAAGAGTTGCTGGGCACCTGCCCCAACCTGCTGGTTAAGCGGACAGACACAAACGGCGTTCCAAGGGAATCAATTACCGTAGTAATCATAATAACGGGAATCGTAATAGCCTTCAAAATTTCCTGATGGTTGAGGACTAGGGGCTGGGGCTGGGCTAGGAACTGGGCTAGGAACTGGGCTGGCGGACACGGTGGGACTGGGACTGGGACTAGGTGTTGGCGTGACGGGTTGATTTTGCTCTGCCCAAATCCGATCCCGTTCTCGACTCCATTCGGCGATCGCGTCTTGGGCTTCCTGATAAACACTGGCACTAGACGCAGGAATAGAATTGGCCAAATTGATGGCCGCCGTTAACCGCACTTGGTCCGCTAGGGTCCGGGCTTCCGCCAAAATGGATCGATGTTGGGCCACCGCAATGGCTGCTTGCCAGTCGCCAATTTGGGACCGGGCAGTGGCGTAAAGGGCGCGATCGCTACCAATGGTATCCGCTTCGGCAATCGCCCCGGCCCAATCCCCGGCAGCGGCAAGTTCTGCGGCTCGATCCAAAATGGGCTGGTCCTCAATCATTTGCATTTGGGTAACCCACTGGCTAATGGCCGCATCCGCATCTGAGTGGAGGATACGGTTGGGTTGAATGGTTTTAGCTTGCGCGATCGCCCTAGCCAGGGCTGCCAGCGTACCCGGAGCCGCCATCTCATAGGCTAAGGCCAAATCAGCCCGGTCCTCCACCCGTTCAATGGCCTGCCGCCAATCCGCAATCAATGTTTGAGCTTGGATGCGCCGGGGCTGCCCCTTCGCCACCAAGCTAGCTTGCTCGATGGCCAATTTCAAGGCGGTGCGATGGCCTGTCGCGGCGATCGCCTGGGCCAATTGGAGCTGGGCCAAGTCCTGCAATTGCCGTTGCCAATCTACCATTTGGGTTTGGGTATAGGCATAAAACGGACTATCAGCATCCACCTGGGCCGCAGTGGTGAGGGCTGTGATCCATTTCGCCACCGGAAGCAAGCCCGGAGTCCAGTTGTCTGGGTCATCCTTGGCTTGACGTTGGGCGTAACCAATTTTCATCAAATCATCAATTTGGGGCAGCAATTCCGGCGTGGTGGGCAAGGCTTTTACCAGGGTCAACATTCCCTCAATATCTCCAGCCTGGAACCGCTGCTGACTGGCTTGGGCGATCGCTTCACTCCACTGGGCCAAATCTGCTTGCGCCTGTTCCCAGGCAAATGTCTGTGGTTGAATTTGTTGCAGTTCTGTCAGGGCCGCAGCCAATGCCTCAGGGGTACGGGCGATCGCTATTTCCTGCGCCTTTTGATAAGCGTCCTGTCCCTGCCGTTCCGCCACAACCCGCAAACTCAGAGTATTAGACCGCTCCTGCCGCCAGTAGGGATGGTTGAGTTTGCCCATTTCCACCACCTGTTGAGCGGCCACATCCCACTGGCCCGCCTGAACGGCGGCCAATGCGGTTTGCTCAATCTCGTCGCCCCGATCCCATAATCCTTGCCATTCCTGTTGCTTAGCCACTACTCGATCATAGAGTGGACTAGTGGAGGGCACCGTTTCCAGTAGGGCTAACGCCTCGGTTAATCCTTGGGCATAGAGATTAGCCTCAGCCACCTTTAAAATTTCCTCAGTCCACGTCACCATTGCGTCTTGGGCTTTGAAAAACAAGGGGTGATTGGACGACCAAGGACGCACCAATTCAAACCCCTTCAGAATATCCTCAAGATTGCCAGATGCTGCCGCTAAATTGGCACAATGGAGCCGTTTCGCATCCGCTGATAAGGGGGACAAGTCCTTACAGTCCAAACTAGGGGGCAAACTAGCCATCCACAAAAAGGCAAAACTTCCGACTCCCGCCAGCCCCATAAACATGAACACCCAAAGAAGGGGCCAAGCCAAACCTGTGAAGGGCGATCGCTTTTGACGTTGGCGACGGCGACGACGTAGCGCTTCTGGAACCATGGCGGGTTGGCTAACACCAGTTAGGGATACCCTATCTTGGGAGGTATGGTCTGGTAGGGTATCTCCTCCATTTTCCAATTGTTCTAAAATGGAGGCTTCAAAAATAGGGGTTTCTAGGGAAACATCCAGGGTTTGCCGTAACTCTGCGATGGTCCCCTGTTGATCATACGGATTCTCTTGCTGATGTAGGTTTGGCTGGGAGTCAAGGGGAACAATGGTGGCTGGTGTGACAGCGGCCATTGGGGGCAGGTTAGCTTGAGCCAAGGCATTGGTCGCCACAGACGTGCCAGGAGGTTTAGGTAAACGGGGGAGTATGGGCGATTTGGCTGAACGATGCGGGCTATCATCACTCGTTGCACCAAAATGAGTTCCCTGCTCACGACTAGCCCCATTGTGGGCGATCGCAGAGGACGGTGGCTCAGCACTAATCGCAGATCCATGCTGCTGAGACGCTGGCGAAAATAGGGGAGCAACTGGATCAGGGTGGGAACCCGTTTGCCGGGTTCCAGCGGAATGGGGTTGTCTTGCCATAGGACAGCAAATGCAAAAGACGCAAGCGGACCAACTAGTCAGAAACCCTGACTTATAGTCAAGATTATAGGAGACAGTCTACGAGAACATACGCCTATGCGACAGAAATTTAAGACTAATCCCCACTAAAGCCTTCAGAATCATGACAAAAGCTATTCACACTCCTGCCAAACTGGAGTAAACCACAACGTTTCTTAAAAAAAATTCTTAAAATTCAGTTTTTACCGTTGGTAAGACTGCACGGCACAAATACGCGCCACTTGGGCCGGGATAAATCCCTGCAACCGCCGCCAAACAGTAGAACTACGAATGGCCAAAAACAGGAGGAGGAGGGCAATAATTCCCCCTTCACGGGGAGCATCAAAGGCAGAAAATACTAAGATTAAACAGATAGTATCTTGGAGCAAC
>JAYKIC010000434.1:0-2898 GCA_035284985.1 Leptolyngbyaceae cyanobacterium | reverse complement strand
GTGCTAATGGCGATGTGGCCCCACGCCGACCCATCCCGAACTCGGAGGTGAAACGCATCAGCGGCGACGATACTTTGGGGGTAGCCCCATGGGAAAATAGCTCAGTGCCAGGGTCTAATTGAGGGAGAAGGGAGTCAGTCTTCTAGCGAAGGTTGGCTCCCTTTTCCTTTTTCGCTTTGCTTTTTTCTTACAGTAGACGCTGTTCTAGGTGCGATTTAGAGCTGTTATCATAGCTTGCTGGCTTACTGATTGATATGTTGTATCGAGATATTGGCGAATGGTTTGGGCATCGTTGGGGGCTAGGGGCAGTTTACCTAGTAGATCCAAGATGGTTTGAGAGTTTGTTGGAGGTGTAATGACTACCAGTGAGGGATCGAGGGATTTTTCGTATTGCCAAAAGTTGTTTAGGTGATTGGTGGATGGTGTGGTGATATTTGTTCCTTCGAGCGTGGTTTCGGCAGCATTCACCGTTGTAGACTTTTGAGTTGTCTCTTGATCTTCTTTGAGCATTTGGTCGGTTTCTGGATTAGCAGTATTACTGCGTTGCAGGCGAATTGTTTGGAGGATTTCGGTTTTGGTCCGTCCTCTTAGTTGGAATAGGACGAAGGGATCTTCGCGGAAGAAATCTCCTAGTTGGTAGTAGACGGCGGCGATGTGTTTGCAGGGATTTTTCGGATCGGGACAGCTACAGCGCGATCGCACATCTAACAGGGTAAAAGGAAATAAACTCAGACCATTAGATGTGAACACGGTTTCAATGTCATCGGGCATCGTGCCTGCCAACAGCTTTGCTGAGTAGATAGCTTTTGCGGCCATACTAGCGATCACAAATTGCCAGTCTTCATCGCTAAAGCGCTCGATGGAAATTGTGAGTTTGTAGGGTTCTGGTGCGGTACCTTGCACGGTTGCATGGACCTTACCGTTGCGAAACTCCATGTGTAGAATATTGCCTTCACGGGCGTAGATTCGACCCCGTTCTAGACGTTTTTTGAAGCGATAAGTGTTGAGTAAATCAATCCAACGCTGGACCCACCATTCTTGCGCGATCGCGTTTTCGTCGATTTTCTGGGAAGGGTCTGATGTGTTGATGCTCATAGGCTTGTTGAAATTAATATTTCCCTATCCTAGCGTAAGGAGTGAAATTACTCCTGAATGACTAGGTTTACCAATGTGTTGACGAGGCGATCGCGCTCCATTGGTAATACTTCTCGACCATGGAGGATTTCTTGCACAATGACAAAATGCACGAGGGAACCCACAAAAATTCGAGCGGTGGCTTCCGGATCTTTTAGTTTAAGTTGGGTCGAACTGGTGAAGTAGCGGCAGAGTTGGCGGAAGGAAGTCTGCTCGATGTGAGTGACGAATGCTTTGGCCAGTTGGGGAAAGCGACCTGATTCTCCTATGATGACTCGCATAAAGCTAAGAAATCGGGGATCTTCTATGCCTGTATCTAAGATACGGTTGGCTAGCCCGGTCAAAATAGCGCGAGGGTCGTCTTGCATAGCTGGGAGATCGGAATCTTGAAAAATAGAGCGAAAACGACCTGCTACTAGGCGCTGAATTAGGGCGTTGAATAGTCCTTCTTTATCTTGAAAATGGCTGTAAACCGTAGCTTTCGATACTTTTGCCGCTTTGGCCACTTTATCCATGCTGGTGGCGGCATAGCCGTGGGATAGAAATTCTTGGATTCCACCTTCCAGTATTGCCTTTGCCTTCGCCGATATTGAAGGGGAATCATTGGCTAAAGGCTGGGCTGGTGGTTCTACGGGTTGTCCTGCGGCTGGTTGGGTTGTCTGGCCTGTATCTGTTTCCATGTTGCTCTATCACCCAATTGGTGGATATTCCCAGTTTATCTTGACATGACTAAACTAGTCGGTTTAGTCTAAAGTTGTAATACTGAACTATACGGTTTAGTTTTTTTGTGATCCGCACGATTTGGCATTCACTCTGTTGTCATAGTTATCACGATGGGAGAATTCAAGATGGATAGTCGAACCCTTCAGGTTTACCCTCATTTAGGATTGCGGAGTCGCTGGTTGGCGGTGGGGGCGATCGCTCTCCTTGTTGCTACCTCCGGGATGGCGATTTGGCGGTATCAATCGGCGGCCATGTCTCCCGATCCTGATAGGGGTGTGGATCAGGTGATGATTAATACGGTGACAGCCCTGGGTCGTTTGGAGCCGCAAGGTGAGGTGATTAATTTATCCGCGCCGACCTCGGCCCAGGGGAATCGGGTAGAACAGTTGCTGGTGGCGGAGGGCGATCGCGTTGAAGTCGGTCAAGTGGTTGCTATTTTGGATTCTTATGGTCAGTTAAAGGCGGCATTGGATGAAGCGACAGCCGCCTTGGAGATGGCTCAGGCCCAGTTAGCGGTGGTGCAAGCGGGGGCAAAACAGGGGGAAATTGACGCGCAACGGGCTGAGATTGCGCGACTGGAGGCGGAGTACCAGGGTGAGATTGATGCCCAGAGGGCGATAGTGGAGCGATTGCAAGCGGAGTTGGCCAATGCGGCGGCGGAGTTTCAGCGGTATGACTTGCTTTATCAAGAGGGGGCGATCGCCGAATCTCAGCGGGATAGCACCTGGCTGGCGATGGAAACCAGTCAAAAACGGCTCAATGAAGCCCAAGCTTCCTTGCAACGGTTACAAACCACTAGTCCTGCGGCGCTGACCCGTGCCCGATCGACGCTGAATCAAATTGCTGAGGTCCGACCTGTGGATGTGCAGGTGGCCCAAGCAGAGGTGAATCGAGCGATCGCTGCCCAGCAACAAGCCCAGGTAAATTTTGACCAAACCCAGGTGCGATCGCCCCTTGATGGCGAGGTGCTAGCCATTCACACCCGTGGGGGGGAGACGGTGGCCAGTGATGGCATTATGGCCATTGGGCAAACCGGGCAAA
>JAYKIC010000433.1:0-6245 GCA_035284985.1 Leptolyngbyaceae cyanobacterium | reverse complement strand
CACCCCAACCCCTCTCCCAGAGCGGGAGAGGGGCTTTCGACCCAAGAACCTGGTTTGAAGTCCCTTCTCCCCTTTTGGGAGAAGGGATTTAGGGAAGAGGGGCAAAGTTTTGTCAGTCAATCAGCCATTTAGCTGTGACAAGCATTGTTGTTCATCCTTGTTCCGTCAACTGGTTACTTGCATAAGATTTTACCCTGGGCAACTCAGAAAAGTTAGGGATCGCGCTACGGTTGAATCAAGAAAGAGGGGCGATCGCTTTTTTTCTGCCATGCTAAGGTAGAAAGCAACACCCTGACGCTATAAAGGCCATGATTCAACTCCAGCCCACTTCCAAACCAGCGGTGATCTACCCTGATAGTGACGGTCAACCGATGGCAGATAACACCAAACAATTTCGCTGGATTGTAGTTATCCAACAAAATTTGGACTGGCTTTTTGCGTCTGATCCCGCTGTCTTTGTGGCGGGAGATTTGTTGTGGTACCCCGTGGAAGGCGACAACAAAAAGCGGGTGGCTCCCGATGTGATGGTGGCGTTTGGCCGACCCAAGGGCGATCGGGGTTCTTACAAACAGTGGGAAGAGGCCAACGTGCCGCCCCAGGTGGTGTTTGAAATTCTCTCCCCTGGTAACACCAAAGCTGAAATGAACCGCAAATTGTTGTTTTATCATCAGTACGAGGTGGAAGAATATTATCTTTATGATCCCGATCACGATACCTTGAACGGCTGGTTGCGGCGGGATGGGTTTCTAGACATGATTGATCCGATGGACAATTGGGTCAGTCCGCGATTGAACATCCGCTTTGATTTATCGGGTGAAGCACTCCAGATTTTTCGGCCTGATGGTCAACGATTTTTGAGCTATACCGAAATTGCTGAACAAGCCGAGCAAGAACGCCAACGCGCCGAGGACGAGCGCCAACGCGCCGAAGGTGAGCGCCAACGCGCCGAGGCGGCTGAAGAAAAGGCCCAACGGTTGGCAGAACGGTTGAGGACACTGGGGATTGACCCAGATGAAATTTGATGGGATGAAGTATCCGCCAGTAAACCGTGGACCAGCCATCTAGTAGGCCAAATTTTCTGTAGTATTGGTTTGTGACAGCATAATCTATGGAAACATTTAGTTTACGGGACCAAGGAGGAACGGAACCATGAAAACGTTTTTTGCCCGATATGAGAGTCAAGTGGTTGGTGTGGCCGCGATCGCCCTAGCCGCTTCCATCCAATCAGTCATGGTGGGGGGGGAAGCGATCGCCAACCCTCAGCCCCAGCCCATCCCCATGGCCCAGGCCATGACGGTTCCCCAAGCCCTAGAGACCTTACGACAGAGTGAACGGCGCTGGATTGAAATTAACTTATCGAGCCAACGGCTGATGGCATGGCAGGGGAACGAACGGGTTTACGCGGTTATCATCTCCAGCGGTACGCAAACGAACCCAACACTGCCGGGAGTTTTCGCCATTCAATCTAAACATGAAGAGGCACGGATGCAGGGGGAAGATTACGACGTTCCTGATGTGCCCTTTGCCATGTATTACGATGGCAACTACGCCATTCACGGGGCTTATTGGCATAACCAGTTTGGTACGCCCATGAGTCACGGTTGCATTAATGTCGCGGTCGATCATGCGGAGTGGTTATTTAATTGGGCTGCAACTGGAACCCCTGTGGTGGTTCACTACTAGGCAGGGTAGTGTCCGCGATCGCCCACAAATCTGTTAGCCTTTTAGCTGGGTTGTTGCCTAATAGTGGGCTGTCAACCCGATGACGACAATGGGGGCGATAATGATGCCAACGGATGATGATCTATTCAATCTGCTGACGGGTTTGGATCGGCAAAGCTACAAAGCTTACAAACAAATTCAAGGGCGCTACAGTTTTCCAGGGTTTACTTTACTGATTGATTATGTACAGGGTGATCCGTTTGCGGCTCCTAGTCGGTTACGGGTGCAGGTGCCCCACCGATCGAAGCAGGGGAAGGCGATCGCCGCATTTCCCGCCGAACTTTACCGCAATCCCATCCGCACCATTGCCCTGTGTGACTACCTTACCCGTCAGTTTGAGCGGGTGGCCAATGAGTTGCGAGGCAAGCGGGGCAGTGGCAAAAGTGGGCTGATTGCGATCGCCGCCCCTAGTCAACAAGTCCTCGAACGCACCTCGGTGTTGGTGAACTCTGAACAGGTGGAAGCCCGATTTGTGGTGGGATTACCCGCCCAAGGTCGCAGCATTTTGGGGCGGCAGGCGGGGGAATTGCTCTGTGATGACATGATTGATTTAGTGGAGCAAGCTTTATTTTATCGCAACCTCGATGGCAAGGCGATCCTGCGCCATGTGGAAACGGTAGAGGATGCCCATCATCTGCGCCAACAACTGGACTCGCAAAATTTAGTCGCCTTTATTCCCAATGGCTCAATTTTGCCACGGGACAGCGGGGTCAGTGATAAACCCCTGAAAAAAGAAGTAGTGCCCTTTCAATCCCCTGAATCCTTAGAAGTGACCCTGGAGCGACCTAACCGTGGCGCAATTACGGGCATGGGCATTCCCAAGGGCATTACCCTGATTGTTGGGGGCGGCTACCACGGTAAGTCTACGTTACTGCAAGCGATCGCCCTCGGCATTTACAATCACATTCCCGGTGACGGTCGGGAAGCCTTGGTGACGAATGACACCGCTGTGAAAATTCGGGCAGAAGACGGTCGCCGCATTGCCGGAGTCAATATTTCCCCGTTCATTAACCACTTGCCCCAGGGACGATCCACCAGCCAATTCAGCAGCGACAACGCCAGCGGGAGCACCTCCCAAGCCGCCAGCATCATAGAGGCTCTGGAATTGGGCACCCAGTTGTTGTTGGTAGACGAAGACACCTCTGCCACCAACTTTATGATCCGCGATCGCCGGATGCAAGCCCTGATTGCCAAGGAGCGCGAACCGATTACTCCGTTTATCGACAAAATCCGCCAACTTTACAACGACTACGGCGTGTCTACGATTTTAGTCATGGGGGGCAGCGGCGATTACTTTGACGTAGCCGATACGGTGATCGGATTGTTTGATTATCAACCCCAGGATTTGACCGAGGATGCGAAGGCGATCGCCCAACAATACCAAACCGATCGCGCCGCTGAGGGCGGCCAGTCCTTTGGCCAACTGACACCTCGGATTCCCCTAGCCAAGCGGTTAGATCCATCCTCAGAGGGCGAGCGAGGGGATCGGGGCTACCGGGGTAAGGCCAGTCGGGGCGATCGCTACCGCAACGATCGAGAGGGCGATCGGAGTGACGATCGGGGCGGACCGGATCGTAAACGGGATGATCGGGGACCAAAACTGAAGGCGCGGGATGTGGATGAACTCCAGTTTGGCAAGGAAACCATTGATCTCTCAGCGGTGGAGCAATTGATGGACTTGGGCCAGGTGCGGGGGATCGGGAGTGCGATCGCCTACCTCCAAGACCGCTACCTCAACGGTAACGACTCCCTCACCGACATCATCGCCACCGTCATCCGCGATGTAGACGACAAAAGCTTGGATGTGTTGACTTCTTCCCCCAGTGGTGAACTGGTGCGATTTCGATCCTTTGAACTGGCCGCCGCCTTGAACCGACTCCGTTCCCTGGATATCCAGTGAGATCCCACAACCGTGGCTTTGATGATAGGGTAACAATTATCAAAAATGATCATCAAAGCTGACTCGGATCGATGCCCAATTCCCGCAATTTAGCAAAGGCTTTATCCCGCTCATTAATATATTCACCTGGATCTTTAAAACGTTCGCCATCAGGATGGTAAAGTTCTAACCCGTCACTGGTCAGTTCAAAGCGAATGCCTAGGGTGGGAGAGGTCCACGGCAAATTGATCGGCATCACAGGGGTAAAATCTTCGGTGGGCTTGGACCGCACCAGCCCCCAGAAATCGTAAGAGTCAGGGTCATAAAAAAACATTTCCAGTACGCCATAAGTCCCGTAGAAGGTTTGCTTGGCCAGCATTTCCCTGGCAGTGTTGCTGGGCGAAATGATTTCAAAGACCACTTGAGGGGCGATATCATCCTCTTCCCATTGTTTGTAGCTGCCCCGGTCGCCATCGGGTCGGCCCAGCACCACCATCGCATCGGGCGCTTGGCAGGGGACAGGGGGCGCGTCCACTTTGATGGGATACCACAATAAATCGCCAGCGACAAAGGCCGTTTGATCGTTAAGCAACTGTTTAAGATTGGTAACTAGCCGGACAATCCAGCCATATTGGACGGTGTTGTCGGACATGGGTTTACCATCTGAGTCTGGATACAGTTGGGGGGCGATGGGTGCTTGAACCATAGGTAAACCTCTGCGGGATAGTCGCGCCTCTTGCCTTACAGGAGTATAAATGAATTATATCTGACTTGACGGGTTAATTGAAGGACTTGTTTACGTGGCCTCGCTCCTCCGCCATCGGCCTACCATGTACACACCAGTCGAACAAGGGTCTATCAGCACGCCCCTATAGTTCCGATCCGTTGAACTGGCCACTGCCTTGAACCGATTGCGATCCCTTGAGAGCAAATAAACTTCAATTACAAAAAATTAATTAAAAAGTACAACGAAATGATCCGATTTGATGCAATAGGACTGCCATTGCCCTTGTGGTTCAACTAGCATCGAAGTATCACGATTTCTATTGGTCATAGGATTATCGATGTGTGAATTAGGCAGGCATTTTACCAATGATAAAATTAACGGTTGACCAAATCCTCGCTAGTATAGAAGCACTGTCGGCAGAGGAAAAACAAGATTTGAAGGCACGGCTAGATCGTGTCTTTGCTACCCCAGCGCCAGAGGCCGAGGTGGTTCAGGCTCCCAGTCAATCTCAAGCCATCTCGATTGGGCGGGATTTCCACCTGGCAGGTGAGGGCGTGACGGCGGACTTTAGCCAGACTTTGACAACTGGGACCGCAGGTGGTTCAGCGTCAGAACGGCCACCAGCTTCCCAATCTCAGGATTTGGCGGCATTGGTGGGAGCGATCGCCCATCTCAAACAAGCGATCGAATCCAGCCCAGAGCTAAACCTGATCGAAAAGCAAACCGTTGCCGTTCCCCTCAACACCTTGGCAGAAGAACTGAAGCAGCCAGAGCCAGACAAAGGCTTGATTGACCAAACGATTGTGGCCTTGAAAAAAGGATTGAATGGGGTGCAAACCCTGGCTGAACCTGTGATGAAGGTCTCTTCACTGGTGGCCAAAGCCTGGTTGGTACTATGAATGATCCCTCTTCCGCTTCCAATGCAAGCAACAGCCAATCCCAAGATGTGCAGATTGGCCGCGATTTTCGGGTGGATGGCACCGGACATCAGGTGGATTTTTCCCAAACCCACATTGAAACCCAAATTATTCAGCACACCTCGGTGGAGGCTGTCCAATCCCGCCCCCTGATTGAAGTTTCTCCTTACAAGGGGCTGAAAAAATTTGAAGGCAGCGATCGCCATCGTTTTTTTGGTCGAGAAGCCCTAGTTACGAATTTGTTGACTTATTTGGCGACTCATCACTGTTTGATTCTCCTGGGTGCCTCCGGTAGCGGCAAATCGTCCCTGGTCCGGGCCGGAATTATTCCCCAACTTGCCGAGGAGGAAGGCACCGACCTGATTGACCTGACCTTCACACCTGATGAAGATCCCTTTGACTCTCTCTACGCCAGTTTGTTGGCCCACTTTAAGCAATCTGAGGCCAAACTCGCTCGTCAGCCCCACGCTGACACCTTGATTCAGGTGGTCAGTCAACTCAAAGAAGCGGATACCCCTTGGGTAATTTTTGTGGATCAGTTTGAGGAATTATTTACTATTACCCAATCTCAAAAGCGAGAAGCATTTATTGCTAGTTTAATAAATCTCCAGCGGATGATTGCTCAAGCCCAGATCAACCCGCGATCGCTTTATCTGATCATGGCGATGAGAGCAGATTTTCTCGATCAATTTGCCCCCTATCGGGAATTGGGTCAGATGACCGAGCGCTATATGCGATTTATCACCAACATGACCCGCGAAGATTTGCAACGGGCGATCGCCAATCCCGCCAACCTCCACGGTGTTGCCTATCAAGAGGGATTGCTCAAAGAAATTCTTAACGATTTGCGCGATCAGCCCGGAGAATTGCCCCTGTTGCAATACACCTTAGATTTGCTCTGGAAACGGGCGAACTTGAGCGATCGCCTCATTTGCTGCGATGCTTATTGGGCAATCGACGGGGTGCAGGGCGCACTGCGGCAGCACGTCACCGAAATTTA
>JAYKIC010000432.1:0-3924 GCA_035284985.1 Leptolyngbyaceae cyanobacterium | reverse complement strand
TGAGCCAAGCGGCGGCAATTCAGCGCGGTGATCAGGGGGGGCAGGTAGAAGCCTTGCAAAAGCGCTTGGCGGATTTGGGGTACTACAGTGGTCCGGTGACGGGCTTTTTCGGTGAGATGACAGAGGTGGCGGTGATGCGCTTCCAAGAGGCTCAGGGGCTGACTGTTGATGGTATTGTGGGCGGTGGCACCGCCACCGCCCTACGACAGGCGGGCAGTACTTCCCCCCCACGAGCCAACAATCCCCTGACGTTGGAAGTGGGCGATCAAGGGCCAAGTGTGGAAACCTTGCAAAATCAACTAACCCGGCTAGGGTACTATGATGGTCCGATTACAGGGTACTTTGGTTCGTTGACAGAAGCGGCCCTGATTCGGTTCCAATCCGCCCAAGGACTGACTGCTGATGGCATCGTGGGCAGTGCTACTGAATCCGCCTTAGATCGAGCCTTGGGCCAATCTTCCTCCACTGCTGGCTCAGCGGCTCCCAACCCCAATGATGGTGTTTGGGAAGTGGGGGAAGCGGGGGCAACTGTCACCACTATTCAACGTCAACTTCAAGTATTAGGTTTCTATAATGCTCCCATTGACGGGGATTTTGGCAGTAATACGGAAGCGGCAGTCCGGGACTTTCAGCGATCGCGCTCCCTCACCGTAGATGGAAAAGTGGGACCACAAACCATGGCTACCTTGAGTGCCGCCGCCCAATCCCCTCCAACGTCTGTTCCCCATTCCCGTATTTCCGACTTGCCCCCGACTCCGGCGGAAGTGACCTCGGTCCCATCGCCTAGTGTTTCGACGATGCCCACTGTCACCGTACCGACTACCTCATTACCCTCTAGTAGCACGAGTGCGGCAGTCAGTTCGCCCCCATTAAGTAATGAAGCGGTTCTGGCTATCCAGCGACAGCTACAGGCTCAGGGGTTGTATAATGGTGCCCTCGATGGTCAAATGGGACCAGAGACTCAACGGGCCATTTTGGAAGCACAGCAAAACTATGGTTTACAGTTATCTGATTTCAGTCGATAGGGGTATTTTCGCTGGTTGGCAAAAGTCTCAAAAGCTTAATTGATAACGTTTTTGCTGTGGATATTGGGTAGATAGAGATAGGCGTAATGGGATCGCCAAAATCATCCAATCCGGAAAGTAGTCAGATGAGCGGCAAGCGATCGCCCGGATGTACCGAGCCTTACAGTGGGGGCGTTATAGTTGCTTACTGGGGCAAAGATAGGTTTTGTGTCTCTGGTATTGGTGTCTCTTGTTGCCTTTTCACCATTAATGTGTGAGACACACAAACACTTCTGGTTAACGGTTATCAAACATTGAATTCAGTGGTCGTATAATCACCCAACGAGAGGTAGAGAAGTCCCAGGGCTATTTCAGCCTAATTGAGGTCAAGGTATGCTAGAGCAACTCTTTATCTGATAGGTCTACACAAATTTTTTCATCAGTTTTGGGGACACCGTTGGCGATCGCCCTCACTCAAGCAAGGATTATAGGCCAGGTAATCCTGTAACCATTGACAACCCTGCCTGACCAGTTGCTGTAAATTGGCGGTGGCATCATCTGAGAGTAACAGAGATTCCCTGGCATCGAGCACAAATTCCACCGAGGGTTGTTCCTGTTCCATCGTCGTCATAGTCTCTAGGGTTAGGGGATCATGCGATTCCAGCCCCAGAACATTCTGCATCCCACCATTGATCTGCCAACCTTTGACAATACTGCTTTCTCCCACCGATAAAACCCGTTGTTGGGATACTTGCCAGGTTACGCCGCAAATACTTCCCAAATGGCCCCGTAGGGTATGTAGCAGTTGGCCATCCCGTTGCCACACCCGCACAGTGCGATCGCTACCAAAAGACATCACGTATTCACCATCGGGACTAAAGCCAACCCCTTTCACCGTGGCTTGATGACCTCGAAGGGTTTGCACCCAAGTGCCATCCGGTCGCCACAGCTTAATCAACTTATCGGCCCCAGCCGTGACCAAATACGTCCCATCCGGGCTAAAACTCACCGCTAGTACCCTGGCATTATGGGCATGGGGAACATGAATGGGGTCACGGTGGACTAGGCCAGACACTTCCGACCCTAGCCGCCAAATAATAATGGCGCGACCACTGGCCGCCACAACGCAATGCCACTGAGGATGGAGCGCCACACTCAGTATCCGTGCCCGTGCGCCGTGAAATTCCTGGAGGGACGTAGCATCCGCAGGGGATGCATTAGACGGGCTACTGTCATCGAGAGGGCCTTGCCCCATCGCCACGGACCACAACCGCACAATTCGATCATTTCCTGCCGACACCAACCATTGACCATCTTGGCTAAAACGCACATCCCGTACACCGCCGTAGTGATGGGTGAACGTTTGCAACAGATTACCGTCCACCTGCCAGAGCTTCACCGTGCCATCATTGCTAGCGGAAGCCAATCGTAACCCATCGGGACTAAAGCTCACCTGTCGGACCAAACTATTATGGCCATGAAAGGTTTTCAGCAGCGTGCCATCCAATCGCCAGAGCTTCACCGTATGGTCCTCCCCAGCCGTGGCCAAGGTGCCATCGGGACTAAAGGCCGCGCTCAAAATCCGTCCTTCATGGCCTTGGGACACATGGAGACTAAGGCCATCCAAATTCCACAACCGAATGGTTTTGTCATCCCCCGTGGAAGCCAGTAAGCGCCCGTCCGGGCTAAAACTGATGCCGTACACCATGCCCTGATGTCCCCGGAAGGTTTGAACCATTTGCCCCTCCAAATTACACAAACGAACTCCGCCATCTTTAGCGGTAAACGCAATCAACTGGCCATCGGGACTGAGGCATACACTAAACACCGCTGCCTCAAACTGATAGATCGTCTTGCCACGGGAGTGATGGGGCATCGCCTCCAATCCCCATAACCGTTGCCAGAGTTTAACGCTACCATCGGCACTGGCGGAAATGAGGGCTTGACCGTCAGGATCATAACTAATGCCGTAAACATGACGATTGTGGCCCTTTATTTCCCGCAAAAGGGTGCCATCTAACCGCCAAATGCGGATTTTGCCGTCATTATGGCTGGAGGCCAACATTTCACCGTTGGGACTGAAGCTGAGGTTGTAGACATCCCCGCCCCGGCGCAGGGTGCGAATATTGCCCCCGTCGGTATTCCATAGGCGAATGGACCCGTCGCCACTAGCGGAGGCAAAGAGGGGTTCATGGGGATGGAAGACGACGGCGTACACGGTGTCGGTGTGGCCACTAAAGGTGCGGATGGGAATGCCGCCCCGACTGCGCCAAAGTTTGATGGTTTTGTCGGCGCTGGCGGAGAGCAAGAAGCGACCATCGGGACTAAAGGCGACCCCGAAAACCTGATCGCGGTGGCCTTCACAGGTGGCGATCGCCTCCCCCGTAATCGACCACACCCGCACCGTATGATCCGCACTGCCGGACGCGATCAGTTCTCCACTGGGATGGAACGCCACCCCAAAAGTTTTGGCATCATGACCCTCCAGCCGATTCACCTCCTTGACATGACCCAAGGTATGGCGTAGTCGATTAATCGTATCGTTTTCAACTCGCTGGAGCGCGTCCCCCAAGGGATTGTCCTGGGTTTCCGCCTGTTGGATTAACTTGGCATAGGTTCGCTGAATGGCCATCAGTTTTTGGGCCGATTCCACCCCTTTCATCAAGGCATTCAGGTGGTCATGGGAGAGCAACAGTGCCCTCGACAGCGCATTCAACGCCTTCACCTCCGCCATTTCCGCCCGCACCCGTTCCTGGGCTTCCCGCCGCAGCGCCCGATTAAGCTTTGTCTTCGTCCAAGTTAGAGTCGTTTGAGTAGAGTTGAGGGAATCCAGCAGATTGGCATGGCGTTCTCCCCGGATAAACGGCACGAGGTAATCATGGACCAATTGGTAATAGCGGCTGGAGGCTTCCGGAAACTC
>JAYKIC010000431.1:0-6479 GCA_035284985.1 Leptolyngbyaceae cyanobacterium | reverse complement strand
AGCAGCCCAACCCCTACCCGCCAACCCCGTATTCTACACGTCCCATCCCCTCCGTCGCCCCTCCTTAGACTTTTACAGCGGTTATCCGGTCATTCCCATAGAACAGTCAAGAATTGAACGGCAATGGCGAAAAGAACCATCAGCGGTCATGCTCATAACCACAGAGGATATGGCACAACTCAAGCTCAATCGGGTGGAGTATTTGGGCCAAGTGGAGGATTGGCTATTGATCCGGCGGAAATCACGCTAGGGGGGATTGGCTGAACCAGAAAGGTTCGTTTTACAGTATGCTCATCAATGTCGCATATCGACGCAACAGAGAGTTGTTCGTAGGGAATCAAACTATGCTGGATTTAAACGGGAAAACTGCCCTGGTAACGGGAATTGCCAACAACCGCTCGATTGCCTGGGGTATTGCCCAACAACTGCACCAAGCGGGGGCAGAGCTTTGCATCACTTACCTGCCGGATGATAAGGGGCGGAATGAGCAAAAAGTATGGAGTTTGGTTGAACCCTTGCAACCCAGCTTGTTTTTACCCTGCAACGTTCAAAATGATGAGCAAGTTGCCACCATGTTTGATGCCATCAAAGAAAAGTGGGACAAACTGGATATTTTGATTCACTGCTTGGCCTTTGCGAATAAAGACGATTTAAGTGGCAATTTTAGCGACACCAGCCGCGAGGGGTTTGCCTTGGCGTTGGATATTAGTTCCTATTCCCTGGTGCAACAGAGTGGCGCGGCGAAATCCCTGATGACGGACGGTGGCAGCATCATTACCCTGACCTATTTGGGGGGCGAGCGGGTGATTCCCAACTACAACGTCATGGGGATTGCTAAAGCGGCGTTGGAAATGAATGTTCGTTATTTGGCCTCAGAACTGGGTCCCCATAATATTCGGGTGAATGGGATTTCCGCTGGTCCTATCCGCACCTTAGCCTCGTCTGCGGTGGGTGGCATCCTTGATATGATTCACCACGTAGAAGCCAATGCTCCTCTACGCCGGACCGTGACCCAAACGGAAGTGGGCAACACCGCCGCATTTTTAGCCAGTGACCTATCCAGTGGGGTGACAGGCCAAATTATTTATGTGGATTCAGGTTACGCCATCATGGGAATGTAGAACCGTGATGATGGGCAGACCAATGGGCTAAGGGGGATGATATGGGTGAGATGATGTTGGGTCAACGGATGGCCACGGTGAGCCGCACGACGAAGGAAACCGATGTGGCCGTGTCGATTAACCTGGATGGTCAGGGCAAGTGTGAGTCGGATACAGGCATTCCGTTTTTGGACCACATGATGCATCAGATTGCCTCCCATGGCTTGATGGATCTCAATATTCACTGTAAGGGGGATATTGAAATCGACGATCACCACTCCAATGAAGATGTGGGGATTACGTTGGGACAGGCGATCGCTCAAGCCTTGGGCGATCGCAAGGGCATTGTCCGCTTTGGTCACTTTTGTGCCCCGTTGGACGAAGCCCTCGTGCAGGTCACGCTGGATTTTTCCGGTCGTCCCCACCTCAGCTATGGTCTGGACATCCCCACCCAGCGGGTCGGCACCTATGACACCCAGTTAGTGCGGGAATTTTTCGTGGCCGTGGTCAACCATGCCCAACTCACCCTCCACATTCGCCAACTCGATGGGATTAACTCCCACCACATCATCGAGGCCACCTTTAAAGCCTTTGCCCGTGCCATGCGGATGGCCGTTGCCATTGATCCCCGACGGGCCGAAGCGATTCCCAGTTCCAAGGGCGTTTTGTAATTTTGCCACCCTGTTTACGGGTAGAATCCTAACACCGTTAACAGGGTGCATTGTCAGGTGGTGTCGTGATTCATCCCTCGCCGAACCCGGTTGAATCTTCCCTGGTTTTCAATCAGGTTGTTCCCTCATGGCTTAAACGTTGGATATCCCCATCCCTACTCATTTCCTTGATAGCGCTGGTGCGGGTGGGGGCGGTCGCCATTCCCCTGAATACCGATGAGTTCAAAACCACCGATGTGCTTCAGATTGGTTTTGCGACCCTGGGCATTTTGAGCGCGATCGCCTACTTCCACCACCAGTTACAGCCTCCCGTCTCCCGTCCAAAGGCCGTCCCCTCAGGTTCATTCCCGCAGAGCGTGGGCACGCGAAAATGGTTAGCGGGGTCCGGAGTGTTGATGGGGTTAGGGATCGCCTGTAAATTGACCACTATTTTGCTGATTCCCGGTTTGGTGATGTGGGTGTTGGGCTATGCTTACCTGCAACACCGATCGGGATTGTCTTGGAACGGGTGATTGGGTGGCGGGATTTAGCTGAGCGAACCGACTCAAGCCTAAGATTTGGCGATCCGATCTCCATTGCGCCTCTTCCTAGGCCAACCATTGGATTTTAATCTATCCGGAAGCCAAATGATCACCCTGCTGTTACCGACTCCCTTTCCACTGCAAGAATACATAGCTAGCCGGGTGCGTGAAACGCACCCTACACTTCTTCCTAAATGCACACCTCAAAACGTCCGCAGTAATTAACTGGCCTGACCGTGGCGTTTTTGATGCCAGTTCCAAGCATGATGAATGATGGTTTCAACGTCGGCATATTGAGGATTCCAGCCCAGAATCGACCGGGCACGATCGGCGCTGCCCACCAAACTAGGGGGATCACCGGGGCGGCGATCGCACTCCACCGCTGGAATGGGATGGCCCGTTATTGTCCGAGCCGCTTCAATAATTTCCTTGACCGAAAATCCATTCCCGTTCCCCAAATTAAACTTGGTGCTGTCCCCCCCCTTCAGCAAATAATCCAGCCCCAACACATGGGCATCCGCCAAGTCGGACACATGAATGTAATCCCGTACACAGGTTTGGTCAGGGGTGGGATAGTCGGTGCCAAAAATGGAAATAGAGTCCCGTTGCCCTAATGCCGTTTGTAACACCAGCGGAATCAGATGGGTTTCAGGATTGTGATCCTCGCCCAAACGACCCTCAGGGTCCGCTCCTGCGGCGTTAAAGTAGCGGAAACAAACCGACTTCAGATCATGGGCCACGTCAAAATCAGCTAACATGCGCTCCACCATTAATTTCGTTGCCCCGTAAGGATTAATTGGATCTTGAGGATGATCTTCGACAATGGGAACAGCCTTTGGTACGCCATAGGTGGCACAGGTTGAGGAAAAAACAAAGTACTTGATGGAGGCATCAACCATGGCATCCAAAAGGGTAAGCGTGCCTGTCACATTGTTGCGGTAGTATTTGCCGGGATTATTCACCGACTCCCCCACGTAGGCATAGGCGGCAAAGTGCATCACGGCATCGATGGAGTGGGTTGTAAATAATTGATCAAGGAGGGCGCGATCGTTGGTATCACCAATCACTAATTCCGTTTTTAACACATCATCTACAATATCTTGGTGGCCGTACACTAAATTATCCAGAATGACAACGTTGTAGCCCGCATTTTGCAGCGCTAAAACAGCGTGGGAACCAATGTATCCGGCTCCCCCAGTGACTAATACTGTTTGCATAGTTTGTCCCACGGTAATTACCTTTTTTAGCAATATCAATAACTTGGTATGGATGACAGTGCTTCAGGCAGTAGCAAGAAGTCATCAGGTCTATTTTTCCCAGTATGCCCAGAATCATAAAGTATTTGATGCCTATTCTGACAGTTGTTTTGCGATTCCAGAGAAGGGCTGGATGATTTAAGCTACAGTAACCGTCAAGAGTTGATAAAGTTAAGGATTGAGTTCAGAAATACTATGGAAATTCACCGCATTCCTGTGCTATCCCATAATTACATCTTTGTGTTGTACGAGAGGCCCCAAAACACTGCGGCTGTGGTGGACCCAGCGGAGGCGAGTCCGGTGCTAGGTTGGCTGGCTGATCGGGGGGTTACGCTTACGGCTATCCTGAATACCCACCACCATGGCGATCATGTGGGGGGCAATCGCCAATTGCTCGAACAATTTCCTGAGGCGGTGGTGTATGGTGGGGCTGAGGATCGGGGGCGCATTCCGGGACAGCAGGTGTTTTTGCAGGAGGGCGATCGCGTCACGTTTGGCGATCGCACGGCCCAGGTCTATTTCGTGCCGGGGCACACCAAGGCACATATTGCTTACTATTTCCCCCCGGTTCAACCTGATCAACCGGGCGAACTTTTTTGTGGGGATACCTTATTTGCTGGAGGCTGTGGCCGCTTATTTGAAGGGACACCTGCTCAAATGGTGGAATCCTTAGGAAAATTGCGATCGCTTCCTGACCATACCCGTGTCTGGTGTGCCCATGAATATACCCTCAAAAATCTGCAATTTGCCTTGACCGTGGACAAGGATAATGGGGCGTTGGAACAGCGCTTTAACACGGTGAAAACGGCTCGTCAGATGAATCAAGCCACCGTTCCTAGTCAGCTTGGCATCGAGAAGCAGACCAATCCATTTCTGCGTTGGGATCAACCTGCATTGCAACAGACCACAGGTTACACCGACCCTGTCCGTACCTTCGGCAAGCTGAGAGGCATGAAGGATTTATTTTAAGATTCCTATCTTTTGCGATCTAATCTGAGATAACCCATCGGATAAGGTCAGATCGGGCATTTAGGTTCAACTCAATGCCGTGAGCTTGGTCAAAATATAGTCACTAAGCGGCTTCTAGCCAGTCAAATACTTGATCAAGCTGCTCGATCGTCAATAACCCATATTGCCATAACACAACAGGCAACAGGTTAGAGGGCTGCTCTGCCTGTTGCCTCATGGCTAGGGCGATCGCATCGGGTGAAATGGCCAAATCCTCTTGGAGAAATTGGATCAGCTTGGTCTGCTCTGTCGTTGCTGCACGCACCATAGTTAAATTTTCCTAAAACAATGCAATATGAACGTATATTAAGTCTTCTCATTTTACTACAGAGACGGGCCGCAGGGCTGAAAGTCCTGTAAATCCAAGCTAAAGTAGGTTTATCATTCCCAGAGATTCTAGCAGTCAGTGGTTCGTTTCCCTCATACTTCAAGAAACTTAAATTAGAATCGGTCACAGATTCAGATGAATGGGTTGATCGTTGGCTTAATCTGAGGCTTCGGGGGTGGTTGCCCATTGGGTAAACGGATGTTGGGCTAAGTTGGAATTAAAGTAGCGGCGATCGCCTGAAACTTCGGCCCCAATCCATGGCGGGCAGTCTACGGGCTGATCCGGGTGGACTAATTCCACTTCGGCTAAGATGAGGCCCTGGTTCTCACCAATAAATTCGTCAATCTCCCAGGTGAGTTCACCTATCTGGACTCGGTAGCGATATTTTTCAATCAAGGGGCGATCGCACAATTCATCTAGCAATTGCTGGGCATCCGCCAGGGGAATCTCATATTCAAATTCCAGTCGTGATAACCCGCTGGTTGGCCCTTTGAGGGTCAAGTAACCTGTGTGACCTGCAATCCGCACGCGCACGGTGGCTGTTCCTTGGGTGCGGATATAGCCTTGACGATAGAGGGTGCCTGGGGTGGGCGATCGCCACCCTTGGCCCGTGACTAAAAATTTGCGTTCAATTTCAATACCCATCGTTAACCTGAAATAGTTTGGCACTTCAAGAACTGGGTATTGTATCGTGGTCATTTCGTTTTGCCAATGGGCGAAGCCATCGATGATGACTTTACCAAATTTTTCTCATATTGGGCCTAAACCCTGGCATCTCAGGTTCACAACTCACCGTGCGTAGATCGGGGTTCGTTTGACAAAAGGCATAGAATTGCTGGTCGCTCATGGTTGCCAAGGCGGTGAGCGATGAGAGATTGATTGGCACAGCCATGTGCCTAGATTGGACCCGTAAAGGAGTCAGTCATTGGTGCCCCCGCTCCCCATTCGTCATCTGGATACGCGACTCAAGACCCTAACCCACTGCAAAATCCGTAAACTGGCGTTTAAAGGGAGATTGAAAGCCTAACACAATATCTTGCTTGGGTACCCCTTGTGCCACTAGCTCATTGGCAATGCCCCCTTCAGTGCTGTCATGTTGAATCCAGATTTTGCCGTCTTTGATATCCAAATGGAGGATACAGCCATACACCCGATGTTTGTTGGACCAGCCAACGTGGACAACCTGGTAGCGATCGCGCTTCAAATCAAAAATGGCTTCTGCTTCAACTTCTTCGTTATACGATCGGATATTGCTGTACTCTTCCAATAACGTTTGGACCAACTGCCGATATTGATCTACGTCTGCCATTTTGTGATGACCTCCTCTTTGATGAGGGCGTGTTTGCCTGCATCATGAAATAGATCTGTCGCAGGCATTCTGAGTAAATACGATAACGGATACCTTTTGATTTTACTCTGCTAGGCAAGCGATCCTGTGCTACGAACGTTTTTGCCAAAATGTGTTGAAGAGGCGTAGTTGTTAGTGTCCGATCGCCTGACGCTGGGTATAAATTTCGTAGACCAATAAATCGCGGAGTTCATCGGCAATGTCGCTGGGAGGATTTCCGGCCAGTGCTCGTCCAATTAGCCGTTCT
>JAYKIC010000430.1:0-16339 GCA_035284985.1 Leptolyngbyaceae cyanobacterium | reverse complement strand
TGGTGAGTCGCGGCAGCAAAGTGCGTATTCTGCGTAAAGAGTCTTACTGGTATAAAGAAGTTGGCACTGTTGCCAGTGTTGATCAGAGTGGTATCAAGTATCCCGTGATTGTCCGTTTCGATACCGTGAACTACACCGGATATAGTGGTTCTGTTGGTGGTTTGAACACCAATAACTTTGCTTTGGATGAAGTTGAAGAAGTAAAGTAGGCTGAGTTGGTCGCCTTAAGACTAAACGGCTTGAGATTTATAGCCTTGTTGCCAGGTTCAAGAAGTTCAACTTTCAGGAAAGTCCATTTTTCTAAGGAAGTACTTAAAACTTCATGGGCTGATGCCAACAAGTATCAAGTAATATTCAGATCTGTGAATTATGGGGATGGGGCGCATTACGCGCCCTTATTTTTTGCTGACTGTGCCTGAATTACCAGAAGTTGAAACCGTTCGACGGGGGCTGAACCAGACGACCCTCCATCAGCCCATTGAGGATACCGTGGTTCATCTCGAACGCACCGTAGGCCATCCATCGGCCATTGCAGCGTTTGGGGCTGGACTACGGGGAAAAGCGATCGCCCATTGGCATCGACGAGGTAAATATTTACTAGCAGAATTAAGCCAACCGAGCGCAACCCATGACCCTGAATCGGGTGAACTTAACCCCGGAGAACAGGGGGCAATGGCAGGAGGTTGGTTAGGGGTCCATCTTCGCATGACCGGACAACTACTATGGTTGCACCCATCTGAACCCATCCAAACCCATTGCCGCGTCCGATTATTGTTCAACCACCAAAAAGAACTACGATTTGTCGATCAACGGACCTTTGGCCGTATGTGGTGGATACCCCCCACCTCAACCCCTGAAAGCATCATCACGGGGCTACAACGCCTAGGTCCAGAACCCTTTTCGGACAGCTTTTCCCCGGAGTATCTGAAGCAAGCCCTAGGGCATCGCCATCGACCCATCAAAAATGCCCTGTTGGATCAGGGAATTGTGGCCGGAATCGGCAACATTTATGCGGATGAGTCATTATTTCTCAGCCAAATTCATCCAACCACTTGGTGCGATCGCCTAGACGACCCAGCCCTAGAAAAATTGCACCACCACATCATCCAAGTGCTGCACGCTAGCATCATGGAAGGGGGCACAACCTTCAGCGATTTCCGGGATATCAAGGGCATCAATGGCAATTATGGCCAAATGGCATGGGTTTATGGCCTCACAGGGCAGCCCTGCCGAGTGTGTGGCACGTTGATTGAACGGCTAAAACTAGCGGGGCGATCGACCCATTTTTGTCCCCGGTGTCAGGCAGCGTAGTGGGTGGGTGGATGAGTGGGTGGATGAGTGGGTGGATGAGTGGGTAAATTGGGGTAGGGTAGGATTGGAATGTGTGCAGGGGGTGACGGGATGTTACCAAAGGATGATTTGCTGAAGGGGTTGGAAAACCGCGAGGCGGTATCGCGGGTGATTGACCGAGCCAATCAAGCCATACGAACGTGGGAAGTGGTGTTGACGGATTTTCTCTCCCCACCAGAGTTATACGAATCTCAGCAGGTGTTTAGACGGCTGACGGACATCACCTGGGTGGCGTGGGGGGGATATCCCCAGGCGGAGCGGCAACGGTTGGCGATCGCCCGTTCCGAGTTGCCGTTGGATGATAGCCAAGTGGAATTAGTCGCCATCAGCATGGCTGGCAATTTCCTATTTGACACCGCCACCCATCGGGATTTTCTAGGGGCCATCCTAGGGACCGGGATTGTGCGGGAAAAAGTGGGCGATATCCTTGTATTAGGCGACCGGGGTGCCCAGGCCATTGTAGTACCAGAGTTGGTAGATTTTTTAAGCATGAGCTTAACCCAGGTGCGATCCGTACCTGTGACGACCAAACCGTTGCCCCTGGACGAACTCAAAGTACGTCCGCCGAAGAAAAAGGAAATGACAACGGTGGAAGCCTCACTGCGGCTAGATGCGATCGCCTCAGCCGGATTTGGCATGTCCCGCAGTAAGATGGTGGACTTGATTACTGGGGGGGATGTCCGGGTCAATTGGAAAACCATTACCCAAGCCAGTCACAGCCTTAACCCAGGGGATTTAGTCTCCATCCGGGGCAAAGGACGACTGGAAATCGGAGAGATTAACATTACCAAGAAAGAACGATATCGGGTGGAACTGACTCGATTTGCTTAAGTCGTGCGATTTCTTTAGATTTGGACCGTGCGAAATCGAGACAGATGCGCGACAATGTAGCGTTGGGATCGTTATGTAGCGATCGCCTCCACACGTTATAAACCCATCACCCATATGGGGCGTGGAAAGTTCTATCTACCACTCTATCTACCCAAAACGCATTAGGTCAGCAAGGTACTCTTCCTTACCACCGATGTCCATCAAAATATGATTCATTTCATTTGTCTGTGAGGCAATGCTTATGCGCTCTATCACTTCTATGTTTGGGGTATTAGGCACTATCCTTGCCACTGGATTGACCGTAACCACGAGCTACACCACCACGATTCATCAAGGCAATTTAGAACTAGGGGATGCCATCTTTTTCTACGACGGAAGCTTCTACGATGACTTTCCCATTCAGGCCCAAGCAGGTCAAACGGTCGAGATTGAACTTCGTAGCTATGACTTTGACCCATTTCTGGCAATTGTTGGACCCCAAGGGGAGTGGTTGGTCCACAATAACGATATTACCCCCGACAACAGCCACTCTGCCCTATCTTTCACCTTTCCCAACAACGGGACTTACTACATTTTTGTCAATACCTACAGCGTGGCGGGGCAGGGTAGTTATGTCCTAGAACTGAACCAGCTCGTAACCAACCCACCAGGTCAAAACAAGAATTCTGTTGTCTTCTTGACCGATTCGCCACCCATGCCAACCCCAGTGTTTATTCAACCCACTTGGTCCAATTTAGGCGAGGAGAGCTAGACCGAATCCCTCAGCATTCGTCAATTTGTGGGATGGGTGTTCCCGATTATGGCATCTGCTACCGATCAGGGGCATCATCCTAGAAAAACGTGATGGAGAAAGGATATTTCCATGCTTTACCCTGATTGGCTTTGAGCGCTCCTATAATGGGAAACGCGAGACTCAGCACAGCTAGCGCCACGAGCAGGGGAAACCCAATCACCACGAGGCATAACAGCAAAAAAACCACCCCATAAATAATCTGGGACACAATCCAATTGGCCACTATTTTGCCGTGGATATCAAGTGCAGGCATTTCCTGCTTCTGAACTTGCCAAATAATGATGGGAACCACCAACCCCGCTAGGGGCAGCACGTATCCTGCAAATTGCGATAAGTGGAGCAACATCGCCCATTGTCGCGTTTGTTCATCGGTTTCCATAGGTAAGCATCCTTCAACTCTGGGGTAAAACTCTGACAGCTTTCTTAAACAGTTTCTTAAACAGGGGGCTAAGGGGCAGCGATCGCCCTTAAACCGCATCCACCATCATTTGGGCTACCGCTCGCATATCATATTTGGCTTGCCAGCCTAATTTTTCTTTGGCCTTGGTGGCATCCCCACAGCTCACAGCGATATCGGTGGGGCGCAGTAGAGTCGGGTCTACTTGAACATAGTCTTGCCATCTTAACCCTAGGTGGCTAAACACCTCGTCCACAAAGTCTTCGAGGCTACTGGCCTTGCCCGTGGCGATCGCGTAATCCTCCGGTTCATCTTGCTGCAACATCTGATACATGGCTTCCACATAGTCCGGTGCCCAACCCCAATCTCGGCGGATGGAAGTATTTCCCAAATACAAGCGATTTTCCTTGCCTTGAGCGATCGCATGGGCTGTAGTGACAATTTTCTGGGTAACAAACCGTTGAGGGCGCAAGGGCGACTCGTGGTTAAACAAAATACCCGAACAAGCAAACAAATCATAGGCTTCCCGATAATTCGCCACTTGCCAAAATGCCGCCGCCTTGGCCACAGCATAGGGACTCCGAGGGCGAAACGGGGTTTCCTCATTGGCTCCAGCCTCATCGGTCTCGCCAAAGCATTCACTAGAGCTAGCATTATAAATCCGGATGGGTGCTTTGAGGAAGCGAATCGCTTCCAACAGATTAAGGGTACCCATGGTGACACTTTCCATCGTTTCCACGGGCAATTCAAAGGAAAGTCCCACGGAAGTTTGACCCGCCAAATTATAAATTTCGTCCGGTTGCACTTTGTCAAGCACTTGCAACACACTGCGAAAGTCCTTCAGCGACATGGAATACAGATTGACTTGATCCCTTAATCCCAGCCGCACTAGATTACGGAACGACGCACCTTGGGCATCCCGCGACGTACCGCAAACGGTGTAGCCTTTGGTCAACAGTAATTGGGCTAAATAGGCACCATCTTGGCCACTGATGCCACTAATTAAGGCAGTTTTCATGAATTATCTCGGTATACCGCGTTAGTAATTTTTTAGAGAGGGCGATCGCCCCTCCAGACCGCCACATCATGGGTCTCTTTGTATCCAAGATGCCCAATCAATTGGGTAAAGTTACGCTTCAGCAACAAACTTTCGTGAATTATAGCCAGGAACCCTTGATAGCCAGGAACTCTTTAGTCCAGTCATAGGCGTTCGTTAACCGCCACTATCCGCAGGGAAAACAACATCCTAACCACTGGAGCGGCTACCATAAAGAGTAAATTAAGTAATGTAATCAGATATATCTGTGGTTATCCAGTCCAGTGGTTCCTGTATAGTGAAAAAGCGAGATTGAGTAGCGATCGCCAACCGTTTTATGCCACCTTTGTTTGAATCCCTAAATATCACTCCATTTCGCCCCAAGCCTACGGTTAGCCGATTCAATCGTTGGGGACAACCATTGGGACGACAATGGTACCTTTGGCTCAACCGCCTACACCATCATTGGCGGCAACGGCCCGCGTGGCTGCGTGATCCGCTGGTTATTATTGCAGGTCTGTGGGGAGGCTGTTGTTTATGGAATCTTGGGGTCGCCCTCCTGATTGCCAGTGGGACAGGGGTGGCGATCGCCGTTTATCTAGCCCAACTCCAACGGCTGCATGTGACTTGGCGATGGCAGCGATTCTCCTCCTACATTGATGCAGGGATTCGAGCCATACAAACCGGACAGAAACACTGTTTACAGCAGTGGCAACGGTTATGGACTACCGCCAATCGGCCCCTCACCCTAGCGCTGCTGACTGGATTGGGCAGTATCCTATTTTTAGGCAGCCTTGGCCGGATTCTACAAGCGACCCATTCATGGATTTTAGCCATGGTGGTGGCGGCACAAACGGGGGCGATCGCCATCATGGGGGCGATTCTATGGCGACAGGGGCGATCGCATCCCCCAGACCAGACCACACCCCAACCCCCGACACCCAGTCTCCAGGCCATAGACTATACCGCCACCCAAGGGACCAATCCACCAACCCAATGGTCGCCAAGCCTTTGGGGTGAATTAGCCTCGCCCCATCCCCCCACTCGATTAATCGCCATTTATCGGGTAATGGAGTGGGGGCAGACCTGTCGGACTAGCGGTTCCTCCCTCCCCACTGCAACCATGCATCAATTAATGACCAGCTTACGGCTGATGCTCACCCACGAAACCCATCCCGCCCTCCAACAAGCTATCAAAGAAGTACTTATGGTTCTCCAAAAGTAAAGGAAGAGACTGCCAAAATCCTCCCCCCCAGAGAAGAATGTTAAAAACCGTTGCATTAAGGTGATAAAACAACGCAAATTTTTCATCCGTAAAAGTTTATAGTGTGAACACTGTGAGAGTCCATAGTGTTCACACTAAGGTTTAGCTACAGTAACTCCATTACTTCATCCCAAACATCTACGATATGCAGATTTGGCAGTGGAGTTTTGGCATCAATTCCCAACAATTCAGTATTTTCGTTCACAAGCACTGAGGGTGATTATGGTGGAATATATTGAGGCACTACAGGATACTTGGTTAAAGCGGGATTATCGCCCCGCCGATGAACTTTCGGAGCATTACAAAAAATTTGTTAAAAAGGGTGAACGCTATCCCGTCGATTCCTACGATGAACGGGATGCGGGGACGGATTTTGGTGGACACATCCTGGTGAATATGGCCTATGGAACTGGGACATGGTACATTTACTCTCTCCATTGGCAAATGCCCTGGCAAATTGTGGTGGAAAAACCGCCCGCCCAGGTACCAGAGTGGGATCAAGTAGATTGGAATAACTGGAGCGCTCCCGTTTCCAAGTACTTCACCGTGGGCGAAGTGACCAATATGTCCCGTGAGCGCATTCCCACCGCCACCGATATCAAGAAAAATATTATTGCGATCGCTCGTCAAATGGACGACATCCGAGAATGGTGGGATGGACCATTAGGCGTTAATTCCTGGTATCGCCCTTGGGCGGTCAATACCCGCATTGGCTCCCGTGCGCCAAACCATCCCGGTGGTTCTGCGGTGGATTTCCGACCCCTCAACGGCTCCGTTTGGGATCTCCAAGCCCGATTCCAAAAAGAGTGGTACGACACGGGGAAGTGGAAAGGTGGTTTCGGGTTAGGAGCCAACAAAGGCTTCATCCATATTGACTTACGGGACAGACGGATGTGGAATTACTAGTGAATAACTCGTGAGTGATTTAATTCTAGCCCACAGGAAGCGATGACGGTAAAGCGATGACGGTAAATGACAGGCTAGTGGGGGGCACCATTTCTGTTGCCCCTTCCGTGTTACCGATTGCGGCCCGCCTCGGTGGCACGATTCACCCCTATCCCTGGGTTCCCTCGGATACGACGGTTGAGCCGCTGGTGGTGGCGACGGAAACCTTAGGCAGCGGCCCACCGCTGCTGCTCCTGCCTGCCTTTAGCACCGTATCGAGTCGGGCTGAGCTGCGGGACTTAGCCCAAGGATTGGCTCAGCGGTATGAAGTGACGGTGGTGGATTGGCCAGGGTTTGGTGACTCCCATCGCCCCAAGGCAAACTATGGGCCTGAGTTCTACTGTAGTTTTTTAGCCGATTTTGTTCGGGCACGGTGGTCGGAGGCGATCGCCATCGTGGCAGCGGGTCATGCCTGCGGTTATGTGATGGCCTTAGCTAATCAAGGTTTGTGGTCCACCATTACCCTGGTGGCCCCCACATGGCGGGGACCGCTGGCGGTAATGGGGGTGCCCCCAGTCCTGCGTCGCGGGGTAAGGACTGTGGTGCGATCGCCCTTCATCGGTCAAGGATTGTATTACCTTAACACCCGCCCCGCCTTCCTTAAATGGATGTATGAGCGGCACGTTGTTGTGGATACCGCAGTTCTCACCCCGGATTATATTCAGGAACGCTATGACAGCACCCAGCAACCGGGGGCACGCTACGCCCCTGCCGCCTTTGTCACCGGAGGACTGGACCCAGTGAGCCATCGGGACGAGTTTCAGCAATGGGTGCAAGCTGCCCCTGTGCCCGTAACGGTAATGGTTGCGGAACACGCCCCCTTTGGCTCGAAAAGTGATATGGAGGCGATCGCTAGCCTAGGCAATGTGCGATCGCTCACCTTCCCCGGCTCCCTCGGTATGGCCGAAGAACTGGGTGAGCACATTGCGGACACTATCCTAGAAACATAACAAACGCGGCCACTCCCTCAAATTCCTTAACATTCCTGCCATAGGCAACACCAGACTCGACTGCTAGGATCGTAAAGCTGTCCTATTCCCTGGTTTGCATTATGGTTGTTGCGTCTTCTGACTCCTGTGTTCCCTCCTCGACGACCCCACTGTGGATTTACGATACCACCCTGCGCGATGGTGCCCAGCGAGAGGGAATCGCGCTTTCCTTAGAAGACAAATTACGGATTGTGCGGGAACTCGATCGCCTAGGGATTCCCTTCATCGAAGGTGGCTGGCCCGGAGCCAATCCCAAAGATGTGCAGTTTTTCTGGCAACTGAAGGAAGAACCCTTGACCCAGGCGGAAATCGTGGCCTTTTGCTCCACCCGTCGCCCCCATCGCAAAGCCGAGGACGACCCCATGCTCCAGCCCATCCTCGCCGCCGGAACCCGTTGGGTCACGTTGTTCGGCAAATCTTGGGATCTGCATGTCACCGAGGGACTAAAAACCACCCTGGATGAAAACTTAGCGATGATTGACGACACCATTCGCTTTTTTCGCAGCCAACAGCGGCAGGTGATCTACGATGCCGAACACTGGTTTGACGGCTACAAAGCCAACCCTACCTACGCTATTGAAACCTTGAAAGTGGCGATCGCCGCCGGAGCCGAATGGTTAGTTTTCTGTGACACCAACGGCGGAACTCTACCCCACGAAATTAGTCAAATCGTGCAGGATGTGGCCCAAATCTTGAGGATAAAGAACGAAGAACGAAAAACGAAGAACGAAGACATCAGCGAAAATCCAAAATCCAAAATCCAAAATCCAAAATCCTTGACTCCCCAACTCGGCATCCACACCCACAACGACTCTGGCACTGCGGTGGCAAACGCGATCGCCGCTGTCATGCACGGGGCACTGATGGTGCAGGGAACCATCAACGGCTACGGGGAACGGTGCGGTAATGCCAACCTCTGCACCCTGATTCCCAATTTTCAACTGAAGCTGGGTTATGACTGCGTTCCCCCCACTCAATTGGCGCAATTAACCAACACCAGCCGCCTGATTAGCGAAATGGTGAACCTAGCCCCCGATGATCACGCTCCCTTTGTCGGCTTGTCCGCCTTTGCCCATAAAGGCGGCATCCACGTCAGTGCGGTGCAGCGCAACCCGATCACCTACGAACACATTGCCCCGGAACTCATCGGCAACCGTCGCCGCATTGTCGTATCCGATCAGGCAGGCTTGAGCAACATTGTGGTGAAAGCGCAAACCTTGGGCGTAGATTTAGACAAAAATGATCCTACTTGTCGCCAGATTTTGCAACGGTTGAAGGCATTGGAAAATGAAGGCTACCAGTTTGAAGCGGCAGAAGCCAGCTTTGAATTACTGATGAAAGAGGCTTTGAGCCAACGATTTACCTGGTTTAGCCTCAAGGGATTCCAGGTCCATTGTGAGGTGATGTCCAAGCCGGAAGTGTGGCATACCAATTCCCTGGCAACCATTAAAGTCACCGTGCAGGGGCAAGATTTTCTAGAGGTGGCGGAGGGCAATGGCCCGGTGTCAGCCTTGGATAGTGCCCTGCGGAAGGCATTGCTGAATTTTTATCCGGCGATCGCCAACTTCCAACTCACAGACTATAAAGTCCGAATTCTCGACGGTAAAGCCGGAACCGCCGCCAAAACACGGGTACTGGTGGAATCCAGCGACGGTTCCCAACGGTGGACCACGGTGGGGGTTTCGTCCAACATCCTAGATGCGTCCTACAGTGCGGTGGTGGAGGGAATTGAGTATGGGCTAATGCTGTATCAGGCCGCACCGGGGGAGGCGATCGCCTGTCCGTTGAATCGGCAACCCGTGACTCCGCCCTCAGCCTAGGATCAGTGCTGGATCTTATTGACCAGCCGTAAAGACTTGTTCTGCGGTTAGGTTTAGGTCTGGAAAAGTGGGGGAAATAATCCGGTCGGCTCCTCGAAATTGCGCTAATTCATATTCACCATCCACTAGAGTACAAACAATAAACGTAGGCTGTTTAGGAGAACCAATGTAGCGCCGACCACCCATCCCCAAGTAGTCAATCATCCAGTACTCACCAATGCCGATACCTTCATAATCTGACATTTTGATCGCATAATCATCACGCCAATTTGTGGACACCACCTCAACGGCAAGGGGGACTGATGGCCCATACTCAAGGATTGATGATTGGTCCCAACGAGGCTCGTTTGCCAAGTTGGAGCGATCAATCACAGCGATATCAGGTTCATAGCCCGTATCGTTTGAGGTTTTGACGATGCACTCTCTAGGAATAAAGTAAGGAACTTGCAGGTGGTCGATTTCAGCATTGAGCGTTTTAATGGCAAACCCCGCCACTTCTGAATGCTTGCCTCTTGGTTTTGGTTGTCGTCGCCGCAATGCCCGTAACCGCGCCAGCAGTTCCGCCATGCTGAAGGGTTTCACCAGGTAATCATCAGCTCCCGCATCCAACCCAGTGATGCGATCTTCAATCTGATCTTTAGCTGTAAGGATGAGGACAGGGAGGGCGTGATTATGACTTCTCAGCCAGTAGCACAGCTCAATTCCCGACTTTCCTGGCAGCATCCAGTCAAAGCCGATGTCTTCTAGAGAAAAGCCGAGGGTTTGGGCCTTTTTGATGAACTGCACCTGCTGCACGGTTTCGGGTGCGTAATAACGGTAGCTATTTTCCCCCCGCTCTGATTGGATCAGGCCCAAGCCTTCGTAATACCGCAATGCCCCAACCGCCACGCCTGTTTGCTTCGCGACTTCCCCAATTTTCAAATAGGTTGCTACTGCCATGGCCGTAAATTTCAAATCTCATGTGTTTCAAGTTTAAGCCCTCAAGTTAGCTTGAAGGTCAAGCGCAGCCGTTCGTTGAAACAGAGGGCAATAGATCAGGCGTAGATTTCATTTTGATTTGAAAATTGAGTGGTAATCTGCAGCTCAACCTCGTGATTTGAGTGACTTCAGGAAAAACCGTATGCGTGATCAGCCTTATCGTACATCTGTTTGGGCCGGATCAGTTCTAGGACTGGTACTAGTAACGGTACCGATCACGGCTTTAGCCCACACTGGCCACGATCATGGGGCTGAGTTTCAGTCCGGTACCAGCCAACCCGTCAGCGGCATTCGGGTAGATTCAGCCACCGCAGAGCGCCTGGGCATTCAGGTGGTGCCCGTCAAGCGAGAGTTTTTAAGCATTGGCATTCAAACCACGGGAGAACTGATTGCCCAGCCGGATCAGACTGTTATGGTCAATGCCCCCATTAATGGAACAGTGGTGGAACTGTTGGTGGAGCCTGGTGAAACGGTAGCGACTGGAGAACCGCTAGCGCGAATCCTCGCGCCTGATTTGATTGAGCTGCGGGTCAGCTCTCAAGAGGATCGGGTAGGAGCCGAGGCCGATTTACGATCAGCAGAGGCTAACCTAACCCTGGCTCAGCTCAACTACGAGCGACAGGTGGCGATCGCCAACACCGAAATTCAGGCAGCCCAAAAGCAACTCGATCTCGCCCAAGAACGGTTTACCCAGGATGAACGGTTATTGGGGGCGGGGGCGATCGCCCGCCAGCAGTTTTTAGAATCCGAATCGAATCTCGCGGCAGCCCAAAATACCCTAACCCGTGCCCAGAGCCAGCAGCCCGTGCTGGAAGCACAAGCCGAGTTAGAACGGGCCAGGGCAGAATTGACGGCAGCCCGTTCCCACGTGCAGCTCAGCACCGCCGCCTACGAGACGCGCCTGCAACAGTTAAACAGTCCTGCCACCGAGCAGGGCATGGTGACCATCAATGCACCGATTGCGGGCAAGGTAGCAGAGCGGTCAGTGACCCTGGGGGAAGCCGTGGAAGAGGCCGTGACCCCCCTGCTCAGCATTGTGAATGGCGATAGCCTGCGGGTAACCGCCAATGTCTATGAGAAAGATCTGGGCAACGTGGCCTCTGGACAAGCCGTGCGAATCACCGTTGCCAGCCTGCCTGATCAGTTCTTCACAGGTCAGGTGATCACCGTCGGAGCCGTCGTAGACGGCACCAGCCGCGTTGTACCCGTCACCGCCGTGCTGAAGGATGCGAGCGATCGCCTGAAACCAGGCATGTTTGCCGAGCTAGAGATTTTGACCGAGCAAACCCCGACCGAAGTCCTCACGATTCCAGCCAGTGCCGTGGTCGATGCCGATGGCACCTCCCTGGTGTTTGTGCAAAACGGCGATGCCTTTGAGCCGGTGGAAGTCACCTTGGGCCGCACCGCTGGCAATGAAGTTGAGGTGAGATCGGGCCTGTTTGAAGGGGATCAGGTGGTCACCCAGGGTGCGTTGCAACTCTACGCCCAATCCCTGCGGGGCGATGGTAGCGAAGCCGCAACTGAAGCCGAAGTTGCCTCAGCGGCGGCGGGTGTGCCCCGCTGGTTGTTGGGAATCGGCGGCGTGGGGGCGATCGCCGCCACCACCACCACCGCCTTCCTCCTCGGTCGCCGATCCCGCCCTGCCCCCCTCTCGGCCCTCAATGGCTCATCCCCTGATCCCGATCCCGCCTTTACCGTCGTCCCCATTCCCCAGGAACCCGTCACCGTCGAAGACAAGTAGGTTAGGTGAAACTCAACCCAACACGATCCTCGATTTAAAGCTGATGAGTTTTGAATTTTGAGTTCGATTTAATTCAACATTCAAAACCCATCACTCAAGCCTGATTCCCCCATCCCCCCCTTACCCATCCACCCTCCCACTCCCCACCCCCGTCTATGCTCAACGCCATCCTCAAATGGTCCATCGCCCAGCGCTGGGTTGTCGTCATCGGAGCCGTCCTGATCACCCTCTACGGCTTCCGCACCCTCAACCACATGGCCCTGGATGTCTTTCCCAGCTTCGCGCCGCCCCAGGTCGAGATCCAGGCAGAAGCGCCCGGTCTAGCCCCGGAAGAAGTGGAATCTCTGGTCACCCTGCCGATTGAGAGTGCGGTGAACGGTACACCAGGGGTCACGTCGGTGCGATCCACCTCCGTTGCTGGAGCTTCGGCAGTGCGGGTGGTGTTTGGCTGGGACACCGACGTTTACCAGGCCCGACAGCTGATTACTGAACGGCTGCAGCAAGCCCAGTCCCGATTGCCCGAAGGGGTCGAAACACCGCAGCTAGCTCCCCTCAACTCGCCTCTGGGCATCGTGCTGGAATATGCCTTTACCGCCGAGTCCACCCCGCTGATGGAGGTGCGGCAGCTAGTCGATCGCCAGGTCACCAATCGGCTGCTGGCCGTGCCAGGGGTGACGCAAATTACCACCTTTGGCGGCGAAGAGCGGCAGTATCAGGTGCTGGTGAATCCGGCCCAGCTCAGCGCCTTTGGCGTCACCTTAGAAGAGGTCAGTGCGGCGGCGGCGGCGGCCAATCAAAACGGGGCCGGGGGATACCTGATTGATGCCGATCAGGAGTTGCTGATTCGCGGCATTGGCCGCATCGAGTCGATTCAAGATTTGCAGCAGGCGGTGGTGACGGCGCGGAATGGCAAACCCGTGCTGCTGCAGGATGTGGCGGAAGTAACCCTGGGGCCAGCCCTACAGCGGGGGGACGGCAGCCTGAATGGCGAACCCGCCCTGGTGATGCTGATCAACAAGCAGCCCTTGGCCGACACCCTGACCGTGACCGAACAGGTAGAAGCCGCTCTGGAAGAAGTCGGCCCCAGCCTGCCCCAGGATGTCACCATTACCCGCACCTTTCGTCAGGCCGACTTTATCGAAGCCTCCATCCACAACGTGCGCGACTCCCTGCGGGACGGCATCATCATCGTCTCGGTCATCCTGCTGCTGTTTTTGATGAACTGGCGCACCGCCGCCATTACCCTCAGCGCCATCCCCATGTCGCTACTGATCTGCCTGATCTTGCTGGACTGGTTTGGCCTCAGCGTCAACACCATGACCCTGGGCGGATTGGCGGTAGCGATAGGGTCCGTGGTGGACGACTCGATTGTGGACATGGAGAACTGCTACCGGGGGCTACGGCGCAATCGGCAGTTGGGCAATCCCAAGCCTCCGTTTCAGGTGGTGTACGACACGTCGGTGGAGGTGCGGACCAGCGTGCTATTTTCCACGGTGATTATTGCGGTGATTTTTGCGCCAATTTTTTCCCTGACTGGGGTCGAAGGCCGAATTTTTGCCCCGATGGGGATCGCCTACCTGGTGGCAATTTTTGCCTCTACTCTGGTGGCTCTGACCCTGTCGCCTGCCCTGTGTGCGTTTCTTCTGGCCGCTGCGCCGCTGCCGGAAGAAGATACCTGGGTATCGCGTCGCAGTCAGCGGCTCTATCAGCCGGTGCTGCGATTGGCCCTGGGGCGACCCAAACTGATTCTGTGCATCGCCTTAGGGGCACTAGTGGCTTCCCTATCGCTGTTGCCCGCCCTGGGACGGGTCTTTCTGCCTGAGTTTCAGGAGCGATCGCTAGTGGCCTCGATGAATCTGTTCCCCGGCAGTTCCCTGGCGGCGACCAACCGGGCGGGACTGGCGGTGCAGCAAGCCCTCCAGAATGATCCCCGATTTGCCACGATGCAAATGCGCTCCGGGAGAGCACCGGGTGATCCTCATGTGGTAGGCTCCAACTTTGCCGAACTCGACATTGAGCTGAGCGATGCCGGGATGAAAGACCGGGAGGCCACCCTGGAGACGCTGCGGACGGAGTTTGAGAAAATTCCGGGGGCTCCCGCCAGCGTGGGGGGCTTTATTTCCCACCGCATGGACGAGGTGCTCTCTGGGGTGCGGAGCGCGATCGCGGTGAAAATCTTTGGCTCCGACTTGGCCGAGCTGCGCCGTCTGGGTACCGAGGTCACCGAAGTCATGGGCAGTGTGGAGGGCATTGTGGACTTGCAATTGGCTCCACAATTGCCCGTGCGGCAGGTGCAGATCCGCTTTGATCGAACGAAGGCTGCCCGCTATGGCCTGTCGATGGAGGCCCTGGCCGACACCATCGAGACTGCCCTAAACGGTCGGGTCGTCTCTCAGGTGTTGGAAAACCAGCAGCTCTTTGATCTGGTGGTGTGGTTCGAGTCCGGTGCCCGCAGCAACCCCGATGCCCTGCGGGACATGCTGATTGACACCCCCGCTGGCCAACGCATTCCCCTGGCGCAGCTAGCCCAGGTAGACTACGGCACCGGCCCCAACTCGATCAGCCGGGAAAACGTGTCCCGACTGATTATCGTGTCGGCCAACGTCAGCGATCGCGACCTGGGTTCTGTGGTTGCCGAAATTCAGGCCGCAGTGCGCCAGCAGGTGACCTTCCCACCGGGCTACTTCATCCAGTACGGCGGTCAGTTTGAATCCGAACAGCGCGCCACCCAAAACCTGCTGCTGTTTGGGGCCTTGGCCCTGGTGGTCATTGCAGTGCTGATGTACTTCACCGTCCAGTCCTTCCCAGCCACGGTGATGATTCTGTTGAACCTGCCGCTGGCGATTATGGGGGGAATTTTCTCCGTAGCGATCGGCGGCGGGGTGCTTTCGGTAGCCTCCCTGGTGGGCTTTATCACCCTGTTTGGGGTGGCGGTGCGTAACGGGTTGCTGCTGGTCGATAACTACAACCAAAAGCTCGCAACGGGCCTGCCTCTGAGACAGGTAATCTTCACAGGTTCGATCGAACGGCTCAACGCCATTTTGATGACCGCCTTTACCTCGGCTTTGGGCATGTTACCCTTGGTGATTAGTTCTGGGCCAGGGCGCGAGATTTTGCAGCCCCTGGCGATCGTCGTACTGGGGGGGCTATTCACCTCCACCGCGCTGACCCTACTGGTGCTGCCCGCGCTCTATGCTCAGTTTGGTCGCCATCTGGTGCACCCAAACGCCAGTGAGCTGTCAACCTCAGCAGAGCTGATTTCCCAGGCTGCGTCCGTTGCCGATAGTCAACCCGTCAGCCCCGTTTAATGTTTGTCCCTTTCTTCTGGAGATTGATCGATGCGTACCCCATTCTTTTCTGCCCTGTTGATAACCGCCGTTGTGGGCTTAACCGCCTGCGGTGGCTCCGAGACCGCAACCGCTCCTGAGACGACTGAAGATCCCACAGTGGAAAGCGCGACTGAAGCGCCAGCGGAGGAAACCACAACTACCCCAGAACCCGCTGCCGCCGACCACAGCGCTCCCAAACAAGGCGGGCAGGTGGTTGAGACGGGCGCTTACCACATGGAACTGGTGCCCGTGCCTGAAGAGGACGGCATTCACCTGGATCTCTTTTTGCAAACAGGCGATACCCATGACCCTGTGGCCGATGCCACCGTCGTAGCCCAGGTGCAGCTACCCGACGGCACCCAGCAGGAAATTCCAATGGAGTACGACGCGGCTGGCGAACACTTCTTTGCCTTCCTTCCCACCCAGGCTACGGGAGAATACAAAACCGTAATTCAAACCGATATCCAGGGCGAGAAAGTCAACGGACGGTTTAGCTTTTCAAAGTAGGCAAACTTCAATCAGCATTGGCTCCTAATCACTCCTGCGGAATCGACCGACAAACTCGGTAGTCAAAACAGGCGTTGCAGAATAGGGCGTTGCAGAATAGAGGTATGAATTAGGATGAATTGTCATGCAATGCCCTGAATGTACCTCCGCCGATATCCGTAAGAATGGCAAGAAAAGAGGTAAACAAAATCACATCTGCTCGGTTAAGACACTATTTAGCTCGGCTCCATCGCAAGACGTTGTGCTATTCAAAGTCAGTGAGAATGCTAGGTCACTCAGTTCGATTGCTACTCCACTACCTAAAATTCTGGGATGTTCCAGTTCCAGCATGATTCATACCTGTATCCAGCAACGCCTTT
>JAYKIC010000429.1:0-2738 GCA_035284985.1 Leptolyngbyaceae cyanobacterium | reverse complement strand
CAACCTCTTCTGGCATCATCAAATCACTGACTTGTGGGGCAGGGGCAACCGGGGCAGGCATATTCCCAGCGCGACTCCCACCGTCCAGTAATTGACGACGGGGCATAGAGGCCGAGAAAGCGGCATTGGTATTGCCTGCCATGCCGGGGGCAAATTCGTCACTTGCCCCAAAGATGCCTTCGTAGCTCACGCCTTCGGGTAACTCTACCGGAACCTCAACGGTGCGGCGGGTGCCATCGGGGTCCACTCGCACTTCCTCACTGACGGCAACAAAGGCGGTGTATTGGGATAGCAAGCGATAATCCAAGGCGGTTTGGGTGACAGCTTCTACCCCAGATACGGTTTCGCCGCTGTACATTTGGTTCATCAGGTCTTTGATGCGCGATCGCCCCCACAGTTGGGCAATGGCTCCCGTTCCCGGCTGGTCAAAGTTTACGGGAATGAGTTGTTGATAGCGATACTCCCCCAGGAGTGGCGTTGCGCCATCGCCCCCGGCCAGCGTCCCTGTCACCCGGATTTGACCACTGAGTTGATCGGCTTTGCGGCCAAAGATCACCAGGGGTTGGTTAGCAAATAAATCGGGAGCGGCTGTGGGATAGATCTCCACCTCGGTGCCATCCCCGACCCATTCCACTTCAATATTGGTTAACACTGGATTGTTAATTTGCTGGAAAAAACGCTCGGCAGCGGCTTCTGTGGGTTCATCCTGACGAATTACCTGAGCCATTCCCCGCCCCACTTCCGCCAAACGGTCAATCAAGAAGCGATTCACGCCACTGCCCACGCCAAAGCTATACAAGCGATTGCCCGCCGCCAAATTCTGCTGCACTTCGGCAATAACCGCCGCCTCGTTGCCAATGTAGCCATCGGTGATCAGCACAATGCTGCGGAGGCGATCCCGTTCCGCTGCCGGAAATCGCAATACTTCTTGAATCCCGTTGAGCAATTCAGTGCCACCATTCGCCGATAGCCGATTAATGTAGTTCAACGCTAGGGTGCGATTGCTGGCGGTATTGGCCAAGGGATTGGGGGACAGGCGGGTAGTGGTATTGGCAAAATCGATAATCGTAAAGGTGTCATCGGGATTCAGGCCCGCCACCATGCGGCGCATCAATTCCTGGGACTTGGCCAGGGGATCGCCGCTCTGGGAACCGGAGGTATCCATCAAAAACACCACATCCTTGGGCACAATCTCATCCGTGGCATAGTCCACCGCCGGAATCAGATAAAGGGCGAAATGGCCACCCTGATCGGTGGTATCCGTCAGCACCGTGGTTTGGGTGGTTGCCCCTGCCACCTGATAGCGGACAATCAGGTCTTTGTTGGGGATCGTATCGTTGGGGGCCAGTTGCAATTGCAGTTGGGATTGATCCCCGTTGGGGTTTGGCGCAATTTGGATTTTGTGGGAGGGGGATTCAACGGTTTGAATCGGCACTCCGGCATTGATGGTTAAGCTAACGGCAATGTCGTGGCCGGATCGCGCCCCCGGCGGCAGGACGGGCGGCGTAATCCGGGTGGCATCCGGTACCTGATCCGTATCTCCCGCCTCAGTGGTGGGATTGCCAGGAATGTAGCGCGGCCCCACCACCATCGGTAACACGAATTCGTAATGATTGCCCTCGAATTGCAGACTTTCGCTGTAGCGAATGGTGACTTCAATTTGCTCACCGGGGCGGATATTGGCGAGGGATTGGGTGAAAATGTTGGCCCGTTCCTGTTCCAGTAATCCGGCGGTGCGCCCTTCACTTAAGGCTTGTTCGTAGATTTCCTGGGCTTCTTCCCGACGCTTGATGTCCCCTTTGATGCGGCGATTGCCCACCAAAATTTCCATATCATCCACCGCCGCCTCATCGGGCAGGGGAAACACATAAATCGCTTCTAGGGGTTGATCAAAGGGATTCTCAAAGGTTTGGGTCAATTCCACCCGCGCCACATTGCCCTGAATCGTGGCTTGAACATCGGTGTGCTTCAGGGGAAAGGCTTGCTGGGCTTCCGTGGGAGTAGAAGGGGCGCGATCGCTCAGGTATAGCCCTGCGATCGGACCAGCGGTGGCGGTACGTTGCTGTTCAGTGGCGGAAAACTGAGCCATAGGGGTACGGGATGGGGATAATGGATAAGCAGTCGGAGTAGCGCTAATTTGTGAAAGATGGAATCCACTGAGGAGCGGTTGCCCCCGCAAGGGTTGAGCGATGAATGCCACAATCGTCGTGCCCAGCAGAGTCACGCCAATCCCAGCGGAAGTCGCAACCAGTTTATTGTTCATGTCCTCAATGTCCTAATTGTCACAACGCCATGGGGTCAGAGAGCTGTCTTCTAACCTCTACCGTCTAAGATGCCACCACGACTGGTCCGATGGGTGATAGTTGCAAAAATGGTAACAAAGCGGTGCAATTTTGGATTTTGGATTTTGGATTTTAGATTGCTGCTACCCGGCCTCTGGCTAGGTACCCCAACAGGAGCCTCTGGCTGCGGTTAGATACGAGGCAGAGCCTCTCCTCTAGATAGGATTCCCAGTGAGACGCAGCGGTGCAATTTTGGATTTTGGATTTTGGATTTCTGGTACCCAGCCTCTGGCTGGGAGCCTCAACAGGAGCCTCTGGGTCCGGTTAGATACGAGGCAGAGCCTCTAGATAGGATTCCCAGCGAGACGCTGGGAACCAGGAAATTTTGGATTTTGGATTTTGGATTTCTGGTACCCAGCCTCTGGCTGGGAGCCTCAACAGGAGCCTCTGGCTCCG
>JAYKIC010000428.1:0-6456 GCA_035284985.1 Leptolyngbyaceae cyanobacterium | reverse complement strand
CCCTAAATCCCTTCTCCCACAAGGGGAGAAGGGACTTCAAACCAGGTTCTTGGGTCGAAAGCCCCTCTCCCGCTCTGGGAGAGGGGTTGGGGTGAGGGTAGTTTGAGTTTTGTCAGTCAATCAGGGTTAAGAGAATCCCCTCATTCAAATTGTAGGGTGGGCATTGTTATATTGTAGGGTGGGCAATGCCCACCTTACGAGTTATATTGTAGGGTGGGCATTGCCCACCTTACGAGCGGGTGCAAGTTTTCGATTATGTATTCTTACACCCAAAAGGGAGTGTAGCGATACAAACAACAAAGTCTACCGCCACAAACTCAGGAATGCTAATCTGCAACAGTAAACTTTGTTTATATGGTCAAGGTTTGAAATTACCCTTTTTAAACAGGCTTTTAGCCCTAATTTATCGATACAGCTACACCCAACAAGGGGCTTAAAACCATTGTCTTCTACCAAGAAGGGAATCAACTTAAATTGATATTAGCCGCGATAGCTACCATTAATCTGCCATTCTTGGTGGAGCTTTTCAAAATGCTCGTAGAGTTTATCCCTATTTTTATCTTCCCGGCGGGCTTGGATATACTGGAAAAAGTCAGAATAAACCATGTCGAAAATAGCCCGATAAAAACTCGCTAATTTATCTTTATCTAGGTCTTTTTCATGGGTTAGAAATGATAACTCTTCGAGAAAGTTGAGAATACTCACCACCGCTTGTGCCTCTTCAGGATGTGCCTCTAAATAGGTGGCAAGCTTTATATTTTGCTTGTTCGATTCCACCAGCACCTTTTTCATCATTGCTCGACTAGAGGCGAAATCAGGATGGTTCCAGCGGGCGATATAGTTGATAGTTCGTTCCAATACACGAACCCGCTTTTCATTTTCTCGGTCAACATTGCGCTCCTGCCGACTGATCATAATTTCTTCTCGACTCGCACGAATTTCAGTCTCTTGAATTTTGGCACTACGCATCAACCCACGGTAGGCATGGATTGCACTAGCACCAGCAATACAAACCCCTAGGGTGGTGGTACCAAAATTAGCAACATCCCGTTGTTCTTCGTTTAATTGAGAATAAAATCCAGTGAGTGCCCCTGCAATCATTAAAGCAATGGCACCAATTCTAAGATTGACTTTGAAGGTGAAAGCAAACTCGTCAATATTGTGATGACCTAAGTCGGGTAGTTGAGGATTGGACATGGGACTTAGCCGTGCAGGGGTAGCGTTAAAAGAGGGGAGGAAATCCTTCACTGAAGGGTAACTTAAGCGAGGTATTCCTTTAAACTATTACGCGACAAAATTGGTTAGTCAGTCCATTTCAAAAGGTTTCAGCGGGATTGATTGGGGTGAACTGGGATGATGAAAGGATTAAATATCTTGCTGTTCGTATAAATATTCTGCCAAGCGTTTGAGCCGTTCTAATTGCGCCACCATATCGCGCCGGGTCCAGGTCGCGGCAAAGGTGTTGAAACCAAACTCAATCACCGGATTCGCAAAGGCAAATTCAAACCGATTGAGCAGCCACGTCCCATTCTCACAGGGCTGGCATTCCCAGCGATCGCGCCCGTTAAAAAAACCAGTGAATTGCCAAACCACCAACCCCGGTTCCCGCTCTACCACCCGGTTGTGCAACATGGGTTGCAACACGGGCACTTGGAGAATGAAACGACTACGACTACCCACCTCCGTAGACCAGGAGCCAACAGGAACACAGCGCAAGGCTGGATTTAACCACTGGTGCATAAGTCCTAAATCCGTGATACATTGTTCCACGGTGACTGCGCTAGCGGCAATGTGGATGGATTGCTCAAATATTCCCCGTTGGTGTGATTTCACGTCAACCCTAGTACCCAAACTCTACGAAACAACTTCACGGTGATTATAACGTGGTGAGATTGACTAGGTACTAATGAGTTTTAGAAACTCTGGCCAATATAAATGGACCGCACATCGCCATTGCGCCGAATCACGGCCTCCGTTTCTGAAACAGATACTAAACTCCAGCCGCTTGTACCAATTTGCTCACCCACTTGCACCCGAAGGGTGCCTTCCGCGTAGTCAAACATAGCCACGGAGCGATCGCCCAGTTGCATTAACCCCACTAACACATGGCCATAACTTAAATCAGATGGGGCCGCAGCCTCAGGGGCAGGGGTGGAACCAAAAGGGATCGGTTGGGGGGATAGGGGAACGGGGGCGATCGCCAGAGAATTGGGGTTGGGGGAAGGCGTACCAATCCCGGAACCAAAGGGTGACGGCGCTAAATTACCACTGATGGGTACCGTGGGCAGGGCTGATAGGGATGGTTCCGCAGGTTGATAAACGGGAACATAGACCCGTTCTGGCACATCCGCAAACCGTCGCTCATTCTCCGAATCATCCGTGAGATCCGAGAGCGCCCCATCGGCTGTAGAGGGGGAATCAGACCCGGTGTTATCACTAGTAGCAATAGAATCCAGGGCACGCTCCATATACTGGGCAAATAGCTGGTCAGCTTGATTAGCCGTAGCATCCGAGGGGGCAGCCTCCACCTCGGCCCGGAGGCTAGCATTGGGACCATGCAACAAAAATCCGGCGGCAATAGCCACCCCTAGCGTGGCACAAGCCCCCAGAATCGGCAGCGCAAAGCCCACTGCTTCGGCCCACTGATGGGGACTAGCCGCATCAGGCTCACCCGATAACGGGGAGAAAAAATCATCCGTGGTTTCACCGGAAGCGATAGATGAGAGAGGAGCCGCTTGGGTCAATGGACTAGCGGCAATATTGTCCTCCCCGTGATGGTAGACGATCTTACCCACATCAGGGGATTCCACGGCCATCACACTCGTCGGCTGTTCTGCGGGGCGTTTCGCTACAACACTGACCCCTTTGTCAAGCATGTAGTCCACATCTTCAAACACCGCATCCATTAATTCGTCGGCGGAGGAGTTGGCCAACTTCACCAGTTCCATAGAGGATAAATTTGGAATGGCTTGGGAGTCAGAGTGGGACCAGTCTTGGGGAGAAGTTGCCTGACGGGGAGAGCGAGGGGCGCTAGTGGCGACTCGATCCGCCGTGGGGTCGGCAGACTGGTGGGTTGGGGACCGATCAAGGGTCGGCGGGGAATGGTGATTTGAATTGGAGTGCATCTTCTGAGGCATCAGTCTACTAGTTGTCGCTGTTGTAAAACGGAGTCATCATTATGCGAAGCACCACGTTGCCCATCGAGATTAATCTTGCAATCTGGGGGTAATGACCATTCTGGCCGCAGTGCCAAATGTGGGCGATGGGAATTGATTCGATGGGAATCTTTAGTGTACTCTACCCCTTAAGCTGGCTGATTATGCCAATCGTAACGGGATCGTAACGGCATTGCTACTGAAAAGCAAGTGTTTTCCCTAGGAGACTTGCCCTCATTTATGAGCAAATCCCTAACGATCTACAAACATATTGATTCGCGCTCCGGTCAAGTTTTGTGGTGTTCATCCTTAGAAATACGCTGGCAGGTAAGGGATTACACGAGTCAAATATGATAATAAACATCATCTCTTGGATACTGGGTGGTCTGACTGTGCTAGGGCTGGGGTTGAGTAGCTGGATTGTTGTGCCAGCCCCAACAATGCGGCTTTTTCCTCTGGCGGTGGTAGCGCCGGAAATCAGTATGGGGTTGGCCCTAGGGCAGGGGGCGATCGCCCTGATCACGGTCATCTGGCCTTGGAGTGGTTACGGTTGGCTCATCGTATTGGGCGGTAGTCTAGGGGGAATCGCTCTGAGTAGCATTCCCCTGTGGCAGTTGGGCACGACCCTGCACCAAGCCCAAACCGAGATGGAAAGAGGGTTGGGGGTTGGGTATGGCGATCCCATTCCCCCCGCCCTCAAAAAACAGATGCGACCCCGACCGTTTATGTGGCTCGATCTGGTGTGCGGCATCCCGGTGCCCCAGGAGCAGGTGAGGTGCGATCGCCATAGGCTTGCTACCCCGGATGGGGCAACTTTGGCGATGGATCTTTACCGTCCAGTTGCGGCAACAACTGGAGGTGAGGGTTTGCCAATCTTGGTGACGATCCACGGGGGAGGATGGCAGTCCGGCCAACCAGAGGATACGGCCACCTTTAGTCGCTATATGGCGGCACAGGGATATGGCGTGGCGGCGATCGCCTACCGTCATGCCCCCGATCACCGCTTCCCGACCCAACTAAAAGATGTGCAGACCCATTTGCGATGGTTAATCCGCTATGGTGCAGACTATCACCTAGATCCGAGCCGACTGGCCTTGGTGGGCTGGTCCGCTGGGGCACACTTGGCCCTATTGGCGACGTTTCAAGGAGATACGCCGTCTATACAAGCGGTGGTGAACTACTACAGTCCCGTAGATTTGCGGCAAGGATATGGCGATCGCCCCCGCCCCGATCCGCTGAATGTTCCGAGGGTGCTGGAAACATTTTTGGGGGGAAGTCCTGACGATTGCCCGGAGCAGTACCGAGCCGCATCCCCCTTATATTCGGTGCGATCGGGATTACCCCCCACCCTGTCCTTGTATGGCGATCGGGATCACTTGGTCAAGCCAATTTTCGGCCAGCAACTCCACCAACGACTACAGGACTACGGCAACCAGTCAGTGTTAATTCGATTACCCTGGGCTGAACACGCTTTTGATCGGGTTTGGCCAGGAATGGGCAATCAAATTGCCCTATACTACGTGGAACGGTTTCTAGCCCATACCCTGCAAATCTAGAACTGGGGAAAGATAAAATGCCTGGGAAGTGAATCGAGCGCCCAATCCAGTTTGATTTACGGTTTCAGGAGAGGCATCGCTGGAGCGCGAATAGGGGAGATGAGAGGAGATGAAAGCACTATCCGTCTTGGGTACGTCGTCCAATGCTGGCAAAAGTTGGATGGTGACGGCATTGGGGGCATGGCTGCGGCGGCAAGGGCTAAGGGTGGTCCCTTTCAAGGCCCAAAATATGTCGAATAATTCCTATGTCACGTTGGAGGGGGGGGAAATTGGTCGGGCACAGGCGGTGCAAGCAGTGGCCTGTGGGGTGCGTCCGGTGGCGGCCCACAATCCTGTATTGCTGAAGCCCTGTGGTAATAGTACTTCTCAACTAATTTTATTGGGCGAACCGCAGGAACATATCCAGGCACGGGACTATTATCAGCATATTGATCGGGTGTGGGGGGTGGTGCGGGATACGCTGGATAGCTGGCGCGATCGCTGTGACATTCTTTTACTGGAAGGGGCAGGGAGTCCGGTGGAACTTAACCTGATGCATCGAGATATTGTCAACCTGCGTCCGGTGGAATATCTCAAGGGGCGCTGGGTCTTGGTGGGGGATATTGAGCGGGGGGGCGTGTTTGCCCAAATTATCGGTACCCACACCTTGATGCCAGATTCCGCAAAAGCTCTGGGCTTAGGCTTTATTGTCAACAAATTTCGCGGTGATTTAAGCTTATTTGCCGAGGCCCGTCACCATTTTGACCAACACCTACCGGATTTAGATTTTTGGGGCACCCTGCCGTACCGGGACGATCTCCAACCGGAAAGTGAAGATAGCTTATGTGCAAGCGCGGAAGAATCGGGTAGCGGGGCCACCTTTGCCTGGATTCGCTTTCCCCATCTGTCTAATTCCCAAGATAGTCAACCGTGGCAGTTAGATCGGGGCATTCGCACCCGTTGGGTCAAAACGGCTGCCGACCTTGCCGATGCCCACGCCATTATCTTACCTGGCAGCAAAAACACCATTGCAGATTTGCACTGGCTGCGGCGATCGGGACTTGCCACCGCCATTCAGCAAGCGGCCCAGCGGGGGATTCCCATTGTCGGAATTTGTGGCGGCTATCAAATGTTGGGGCGATCGCTCTCTGACCCCACCGGAATCGCTGGAGCCGCTGGAACGGTACCGGGATTAGACTTATTACCCATGGCCACTGAATTCCGCGCCACTAAGGAAGTCCGTCAAGTCACTGCCCAATGGGATGAGGAAACCTGGATGGCCTATGAAATTCACATGGGTCGCACCCAAACCCTGGATCTAGAGCGAGGAAATCCGGTAAGGTCACTCCTCACCATCCAAAATCAAGTCGGATTGATCCAACCGGAAGGGACGCGCCATGGACACATTTGGGGTACCTATCTTCACGGATTATTTGAGTCCACCTCGATCCGACAAGAATTGGCCCATCTAGCCCATGTTGACTCCTATCAGGCCGCTACCATCACTTGGCAAGCCCACCAAACCGCTCTTTATGACACGATGGCGGATGTGCTGGATGAGTATCTTGATCTGACGGCCCTACAAGGGTATCTCGATCGCTAAACGGCTCCTGATCGGGTGACTGGGGATAGGCCCTATTATCGTCAAGGAGAGCGATCGCGCTCATCACAACTCACCAGCAGATCCGGATACCGATAAATTCCTGCTTCAGTCACCTGTACCATCACATATTAGAGTCGTCCGAAAATTGGGGTGGAGTACCCGC
>JAYKIC010000427.1:0-7117 GCA_035284985.1 Leptolyngbyaceae cyanobacterium | reverse complement strand
AGATCAGTGGGGAACGATTCAAATAGGCAGTCTCACCTTCAATGTGGCCAAGGCTTGCTCCCGCTGCACCATTCCTACCGTGGATCAGCAGACCGGAATTCGGGGCAAGGAACCGATCACCACATTAGCCACCTATCGCCGTTGGGATGGCCAGATTTGGTTTGGCCAAAATTTAGTCCAAATGGGCGATGAAATGGGGACAAAAGTGGCGGGAGAGTTGCGGTTGGGCGATCGCGGTACCCTGAGCTGAGCCATGAAATCACCGGGAGCCAGGGTCAGCATGGTGGCTGCCAGCCAATGGTTGAGGTTAGCCACCCATCAGACCCCTTCCACCTTGGCCCGATGCAAGAGCACCCCCGCATGGGTGTAGCCCGGATTGCGGATGCGAACGGAATCACCCGGATTGGCATTGCCTTTAATCAACTGGTGGTACTGGGGATCATAGGGGACGGTAGTACCCACGGGGGCGATCGCCTCCACCTTCCACTGCATCAACAACTGTTCCATGGGTTTGACCAACGGGATTAAGCGGGTGGCGGGGAACTCGGAATTTTGAGTGGCGGCAAATACAGCGGCAGGCCAGTACAACAGCCAGGATTCCAGGGTTTCCAGGCTAGTGCGTTGAAATTGATGCTGGAGCGTCTGCTGCTGCTGCGTCAATTGGGTTTGCGATCGCTCATATTCCCGTTGAAGTGCCGCCAATTGCCGTTCCAGGGCATTCAGGACCGGGGAGTGGTCATGATCTGCCAGTGGCGGGGGCGGGGCAGAGGGAGGCATGGGGTCAAACTGACTCAACAATTCCACCAGGGATATTTGAAGGGTCAGACTAATCCGTTGCAGGATGTCCAATCGCATTTGCCCCAGTTTTCCTTGCCGCAGTTGACGAATTTGCCAGTCTGACACCTGGGCCTGTTGGGCCAGTGCCCGAAAGCTGGGGATATGGCACCGTTGCATGAGCGATCGCAACGTTTCGGTATAGTCCTGATTCATCTGGTGATTCATCTGGTTCTGTCAATTGCATCTGGTTGAATGGCATCTGGTCATCGTGCCCACTCCACCATTAAACCACTCAAGCCAAATGCATTCGCAATACCGACTTGGGCGCACGACGCACCCGACACCGGATCGTCTCGTGTCCCAAACGGCTACAGGCTTCGTAGCGGTGGCATCCTGAAAAACCGTAGTATTTCCCGTCTACCTCCAAAACATCGATGGGTTCCTGTAACCCAATTGCTTGAATCGAAAGCATCAGTGCCATAACCGTTTCTGGATCATTTTGGCGATAAAGGGGACGATGAATTTGATTGATAGGAATATCTTCAATTCTCATGGCTATTAGGTCAATTTTCGCAGGGAGCGACGGATGGCTGAGTTGGCTGGAGAAACGGGGGTAGGGGGGGTAGGGTTGGCGATCGCGCCATTTATAGAGGAGTAGAGGCAGGATGGCTTTATTCGATGGCACCAAAGCGATCGCCATACTTCGCCAGCAGTTATTCAGCGGTTTTGGCCCATTCTTCGGCGACGATGTTTTTTCTGCGGTGACAGCAAATGTGTTTCATTCTAGCAAACTAAACTCCAATATCCCTGGACTAACATCCTGGTTTTCGTCTGGGAAATCTGGATTTTGCTCAGAAAATTGCGTAGAGTATAGGCAAGTAAAATCCCCGAATGCTCCCACTCAACAGGAAAATCCTTCATGTCTGACAACTCACCCATTGCGCTTCAACTGACATTAGATGATCCAGATTCCACACCACAGCAATTGGAACGATTAACCCAAAATATTCAGCAGGGCGCAAACGCGATCGCCCAATCGGTAGAACGGGTAGCCAAGGTTGACCCCGATACCGGAGAATTTATTCTCAAAGGCGATGAGCAGCAACCCGGCTTGCTGCAAATGGAAGTCAATCTGGAAAACTTCACTAAGTTGTTCACTTGGTTACATCAGCGACTAGTAGGCAAAACCACCACTGCTAAGGTTAGTTTTGGTACGGGCAGTCGTCAGGTAACGTTTGAATTTGAGGGCCAAAGTCAGAAAGACTTGAAAGAAACCTTGGATGATGTGGCTGATTTTATGGAGCGTATCCAAAATAATCAACGGTCTTCGTAGTTCCCCATAGTCTTTAAAGTCAGCGCCATGGCATGTCAACGAGTCGCACTACTAGTCGCAGTGAGTGAATACGGTGAGGGCTATCAGGCTCTCCCCGGTACGCTCCATGATTTAGACCTGATGGAACGGGTGCTTCAGGATGAGGAGTATGGGAATTTTCAGGTAATCAAGCAGGTCAACCCCCATCCCCAGCTACTCCGGTCTGAAATTGAACGTTTTTTTGTTCGAGACCGCTCCCCGGACGATGTGCTGCTGTTTTATTTCACCGGACATGGTGCCCTGGATAATGCCACCGGAACCCAACTGTATTTGTCCACCAGCGAAACCCATAAAGAGGGGGGACGCTTGGTGGAATCCAGTGCGGTGGAATCTGATTGGCTCCATCGTCATCTCATCAACAGCCGCTCTAGCCAAAAGATCGTGATTCTCGACTGTTGTTTTAGTGGAGCCATTGCCAACTGGTTGCAAAAGGGTGAAGGCGATATCAATTTTCAGCGATTGCAAGCCCAAGGTACGGTGGTCTTGGCTTCTTCCAGTGCCTTTGAAGCGTCTTATTTGGCTAAAGGTAGTGTGGCTGACCCCGCTCAAGCTCAGTCGGTCTACACTCGCTATTTGCTGGAGGGGATTCAGACGGGGGCGGCACGACAGGGGAAGGCGGAGTGGATTACGGCTCGTGATTTGCACGAATATGCCAAGCAGCGAGTGTTGACGGAAATTGCGGCGGCTCCCGAACCACAGATTATTGTGGTGGAAAAGGAAGGCTATCAAATTGGTGTGGCGAAAGCGCCTAAGGGCGACCCGAAAACGGAATTTCGTCAGTTTGTAGCGGGATTGCTCAAAGAACATGATGGGGTAATTCCAGACTTAGAAAAAATTCTGTTTGAAATTGAACGAGAAAACTTGGGAGTGTCGGTGGATGATGCCCAAGCCATTTTGAAGGAGCAGCAGAAACCTTATATCATTCGGCGGCAGAAGCAGGGGCGTTACCGAGAAGCGTTTCTCCTAGTCCTTGAGTCCAGTCGCACCTATCCTTTATCTGCAACATTGAACCAGCGCCTGAAGCGGATTCAACAGGCGTTGGGGTTAACGGATACCGATGCAGAACAGATTCAATTGCCCATTGTGGAAGAACGGAACCTGCTATACCAAGTCACTGAGCAGGTAACAAATCAGACTTCAGGATCAGCCCAGAAAACTCCATCCGCTCCACCGCCTCCTCCAGGTCCATCTAATTCAACCGTATCACCACCGTCGAGGGAGGAGACCGAACAACTACAGCAACCCAAGACACAACCAGAACGCCCAACTTCATCCTTTAGCTTTGAGACAGCGAAAATTACTGGAATTGAGAAAACAGGAGGCTTACTAGGATTGGGAGGGCAGGTGAGATGCACCATTAAACGTCAAACCCTGAAAACTGAATGCTTTGTTGAAAATTTAGCCAGTGGGATCACCTTGGACCTAGTGCCGATTCCGGCGGGAGAGTTTTGGATGGGGCAAACGGAGGCGGAAAAGCAAGAATTGCTCAAGCTGGTTTCAGAAGACGATTATCAAAAGTATTATGCGAGCGAATTGCCGCGTCACCAGGTCAAGGTTTCAGCCTTTTGGATGGGAAAGTTTGCCGTTACCCAGGCCCAGTATGAGGCGGTGATGGGTAAAAATCCGGCAACGAAATATGACGGCGATCGCTTCGTTGCCCCCAATAAACCTGTCGTAGGTGTGACTTGGGATGATGCGATCGCCTTTTGCCAAAAGCTTTCCGAGAAAACAGGTAATCAATATCGTTTGCCTAGCGAAGCGGAATGGGAATATGCCTGTCGGGCTGACACTGAAACCCCATTTTATTTTGGTGACACTATAACTACGGAACTAGCGAACTATAATGGCAACTATACCTATGGCTCAGGACCAAAGGGGGAGTATCGAGAGAAGGCCATACCAGTGGGTAGCTTTCCTGCCAATAAATTCGGACTATTTGATATGCACGGTAATGTTTGGGAATGGTGCCAAGATCCGTGGCATGAAAATTATCAAGGCGCACCAACGGTTGGAAAAGCCTGGGAAGCCAATGGTCACAAGACTTTGAGGCTGCTGCGGGGCGGGTCTTGGTACAACAATCCTAGATTCTGCCGCTCAGCTAACCGTAGCAGGCTCATTGCGGACAACGAGTACAGCGATATCGGTTTTCGAGTTGTGTGTTCTTCTCCCAGGACTCTGTAGCCCTTTCCTCTTTAGTACTCTTGCACTTTACACTTCTTTATTCTTTTCCCTCTTTTTCGCGCTTTGCGCGATCAATTTAAAAACAAAAATAAAGCAAAGATTAATTTATTTTTATTCGTAGTAAATTACTGACTCCTACGATAGATGAACATCTGATGTACAGGCTTAGTACGCCCATGCAAGATTTACCCATTATCCAGAAGACCTACGATCTGATCAAATGGTACGTCCCCATCCTCAATCGGTTGCCCAGGAATCACAAATTTCTACTGGGTGACCGAATGGTAAAAGGATTATATGACCTGTTGGATGGATTAATTCAAGCTCGTTACGCCCAAAACAAGTTGCCCCAACTCCAAGCCCTCAACAGCCACCTCGACATCCTCCGTCACCAAACCCGCCTCCTGCTAGATTTCAACCTGATTAAGCCAGAACGCTACCAATACGCAGGCCAACTCATCAACAACATCGGCACCGACCTCGGCGGCTGGATCAAACAACAACGCCGCAAGCAAACAATCTAGATCTGTAGGTTGGGTTCACTATCGCTTAACCCAACAGCACATTTCGTTGGGTTTCGTTACCTCAACCCAACCTACGTTCCAAAATCTAAAATCCAAAATCCAAAATCATGAAGCGTTACGGCAACCTCTGGCCCCAAATTACCCGCTTTGACAACCTCCTCCTCGCCGCCCGGAAAGCCCAAAAAGGCAAGCGCTATCGTCCCAACGTCCTCGCCTTCAACTACAACCTCGAACAAGAACTCAGCTACATCCAACATCTGCTCCAAACCAAAACCTATCAGCCCGGACCCTATCGTACCTTTCGCATCAGCTACCCCAAACCCCGCACCATTTCCGCTGCACCCTACCGTGACCGCGTAGTTCACCACGCCCTCTGCAACATCATCTGGCCCATTTTTGAACGCTCCCTCATTTTCGATACCTATGCCAATCGCTGGGGCTTTGGCACCCACCGCGCCCTCCATCGTTTCACCCAATTTGCCCGATCCAGCGCCTACATTCTCCAGTGCGACATCCGCAAATACTTTCCCAGCATCGACCATGCCATCCTCAAAACCCTACTGCGCCGTAAAATCAAATGCCCTGATACCCTGTGGCTGATTGACACCATTATCGACGGCAGCAACGAGCAAGAACCCATCATCGTCCACTTCCCCGGCGATACCCTGCTCACACCCCTCGAACGCCGCCGAGGACTCCCAATCGGTAATCTCACCAGCCAATGCTTCGCCAATATCTATCTCAATGGCTTCGACCATTTTGTCAAAGAACAGCTTGGCTTCAAGAAGTACCTACGCTACGTGGATGATTTTGCCCTATTTGCCGACGATCGCCAATCCCTATCACAGGCCAGAACGGCCATTGAAGATTATCTGGCGACGCTCCGCCTCACCATTCACCCCATCAAAAGTCAGCTTTCCAAAACAGCGATTGGAGCCAATTTTGTTGGCTTTCGTGTTTTCAAAGACCGCATTCGTGTCCGTGGCGAAAACCTCCATCGCGCCCGTCGCCGCCTCCACCAATTGCAACACCAGTACAAAACCGACACTATTACTTTCCAACGTCTTACCCAGTCGATTCAAAGCTGGGGTGCTCACCTCAAACATGCCGATAGCCATCGCCTCCGAAACGATATTTTTACAACCTTAGTGTTTTCCAGACGTTAGGGTATGTGGGCGATGCCCACCCTAGAACTTGGTATTCTTGAAATTGGGGTGGGTTGATCTGCTGCTGCGGGGCGGGTCTTGGAACAACAATCCTAGAAACTGCCGCTCAGCTAACCGTAACAGGAACAATGCGGACAACGAGAACAACAATATCGGTTTTCGAGTTGTGTGTTCTTCTCCCAGTACTCTTCGCTGCCAGAATTGGTGAATGGAAATTCATCAAGCGTGCCTGAAGAGTCCAGACCTGCTCCTGTGATGGTGATTTCACTATCCAAAAATCAACCAGGGTCGGCCAGCTTGGTAGGTGCGCCGAAGAGTTGTCCGACTCTACTCAAGAGGGTTTATAGCTGAAAATATGTCTTACTCGTAAATATCCCTGCGATGTTTGATTAGTAGGACGATAACCTCTTGCCGTTCATCATCAATGCGATACATCACTCTGTAGTCGCCAGCTCGATAGCGGTAGCGTCCAGCCAAGTTACCCCGCAGTGGAGTCAAATTCGGGTGTTGCCGTGGCGTTTGCTCCAATACCTCAAAACAACGAGCCAATTTCTTGGCTAAAGTCACATCTGCTGCTTTATAGGCTTTCATAGCTTTACTGCTCAACCGAACTCTATACGTCATGGCGAATATTCCGCCAATCTGCTAACGTATCAGTTTCCAACTGGCTCTCTACTTGCTCCAGTTCTGCCAATAATCCTGGCATGGATAACAGTTCCGCAGTTGCCTCATTTGATTCCCTTTCCACCAAATAAGCTAGGAAATCAAGAACAACCGTCAATTTCTCCGCTGATAACTGCTCCACATAAGACTGGATTTGTGAACGAATTGCCGTTGTGTTCATAGGGATTACCCAGCGACATAACATCTAGTAACTATATTTTGACATGATCTTGTTCGATAGTCCTTGTCGCATTGCGCTCGCCGAACTGTAACAGGAGCAATGCGGACGAGAACAACAATATCGGTTTTCGAGTTGTATGTTCTTCTCCCAGTACTCTTCGCTGCCAGAATTGGTGAATGGGAATTCATCAAGCGTGCCTGAAGAGTCCAGACCTACTCCTGTGATGGTGATTTCACTATCCAAAAATCAACCG
>JAYKIC010000426.1:0-5626 GCA_035284985.1 Leptolyngbyaceae cyanobacterium | reverse complement strand
CCTAAATCCCTTCTCCCACAAGGGGAGAAGGGACTTCAAACCAGGTTCTTGGGTCGAAAGCCCCTCTCCCGCTCTGGGAGAGGGGTTGGGGTGAGGGTAGTTTGAGTTTTGTCAGTCAATCAGCCTCACAACATTGATCAGGTTACGATTCTAGGACAGCTTTAACCCTTCACGATCGCCCCAAAATCTGCCAACACCCGCGCATGGTTCCGCAATAAGCCCAGCAGGTTCAAGCGATTTTGACGAATGGCGGGGTTTTCATCCATCACTAGCACACTCTCTGGTCCGTCAAAAAAGCGGCTGACGATGGGGGCAATTTCCGCTAACCCATCCACCAACGTCTGATAATCCCGATTGGCTTGGGCGGTTTCGGTTTTGGGGACGAGGTTGGCGATCGCCCCATAAAATGCTTCTTCCGAGGGTTGCTGGAACTGAGCCGGATCAATCACCCCGTCAGGTTTGAGGGTCACGGTATCCAAATCTCCCTGTTTCGCCAGACGAGAAGCACGGTTGACGGTTTCGTAAATTTTATCTAGGGTGCCGTTATTACGAATCGCTTGGAGGAACTGGGCGCGATCGCGCCCATCCCTGACACGGGTGAGGGCACGGTTGGTGTATTCAGGATCATCTTCGCCCAATACCGCATTAATTAAATCGTAATCAATCCCCTGCTCGTCTTGGAACAGACTGCGGAGACGCTGGAGGAAAAAGTCTTCCAGTTGGGCTTGCAACGAGGCCGCATCCCCCGATTTAATTTCATTTTTGGCGCTAAAGTCAGCGATCGCATCCCTCAACAGTTGGCGCAAATTCAACCCCAAATCCCCTGCCCAGATGATGTTGACCACCGCATTGGCGGCACGACGCAGGGCAAAGGGATCGGAGGAACCGGAGGGAATCATCCCCAAGCTAAAAATGCTGACCAGGGTATCGAGGCGATCGCTCAACCCCACCACTTGTCCCGCCAAGGTTTGGGGCAACTGATCATCAGCTCCCTTGGGCAAGTAATGCTCAGCGATCGCATCTGCCACCCCCTGAGACTCGCCGCTCGCCAAGGCATATTTTTGCCCCATTACTCCTTGCAATTCTGGGAACTCACCCACCATTAGCGTCACCAAATCCGCCTTACACAGCAGCGCCGCCCGTTCGATGGGGGTGCGATCGCGCTCCGCCAATTGCAATTGGGCGATGATACGTTGGGCGATCGCCACAATCCGATCCGCCTTGGCTTTCATTGACCCCAAATCCCGCTGAAAGGTAACGGTTTCCAACCGGGGCAAGTAGTCCGCCAGCGCAAGTTTGCGATCGGCATCAAAGAAGAATTTGCCGTCAGACAGCCGCGCCCGAATTACCCGCGCATTCCCCGCCGCGATGATATCTGATTTGGCCGGATCACCATTGGAAATCGTGACGAAATAGGGCAATAATTCCACCGAGGTTAACGGTGAATCGGGGTTGATTCCCTGACCCTTGACCACCGGGAAATAACGCTGGTGGCTCTCCATTTCGGTAATGGTGACTTCGGCGGGAATTTCCAAGAATTCCGCATCAAACGTACCCACCACAGCACTGGGATATTCCACCAAATTTACCACTTCCTGCAAGAGGGCATGGTTGATTAAAGCAGTGCCATTGACCGATGCTGCTGCCTCATGGGCTTGAGCCACAATTAAGGTTTGGCGATGCTCTGGGTCCACATCCACGAACGCTTGGCTGAGGGTGGCGACATACTCCGTAGCGCTGGGAATGCTGACCAGGCCGGGAGCCAGCACCCGATGACCATGGGAGAGGCGATCGCTCTCGCATCTTTCTGAGCCATTTTCGATCGTCAGAGGCAACACCGTCGCATCCAGCAACGTCACCAGCCAGCGAATCGGTCGCGGAAAGCGCAAATCTCCATCACTCCAGCGCATAAACCGTTTACCTTCCAGGCCAAAGATCCACGGGGGCACCAACTCCGTCAGCAACTCCGCCACCGGACGACCGACAATATTTTGGGTGACAAAGATAAACTCGCCCTTGTCCGTTTCCCGAATTTCAAAATCCTCTACCGATACCCCTTTGGATCGAGCAAAGCCCTCCGCTGCCTTCGTCGGTTTGCCCTCCTTAAACGCTGCCTTGGCAGACGGACCCTTGAGTTCCTCACTGCGATCGGGTTGGCGATCGGGTAGCCCGTGAATCACCACCGCTAACCGCCGGGGCGTACCATACACCTCCACTGACTCCGGTGCAAGATAGGCTTCGGCAAGGCTGGCAGGAATGCGCGATCGCCATTGCTCAAAGGCCGTATCTAAAAAGCTTGCGGGGAGTTCTTCAGTTCCAACTTCAAGGAGAAAAGTTGCCATAGGGATTTCAGCGGTTCAAAGGTCAGCAGCAGAGGATTGGGGGGTGCAATCACGAGAACAACACCATCACCCGACAGTGGATCATACCAAACACTGCACCATCCAGTGTATCGCCTAGGCTAACGTGGATGGATTTTTACCAGGGATTTGTTTGGAATCTTTTGTTAGGCTGAGAAATTGGGTGGATGGGGCGATCGCCCCATTGTTGAAAACGCCATCATTCACGATGTAAAAAGTCAATTGGGATTCCACGGCTGCAAGCTGGATACGACACAGGGTGAGGAGCAGGTTAAAGTGAATGACGAGGGTGAAAGAGGCTAACCATGGACGACTTATTCAATTTAGAACAGATCAACGGTCTGCTTGAACAACTGCAAGACATAGGACTGACACTGGTTTTAAATATCGGTGTGGTCATCCTAATTTTCTTTGTTGGCCGTTCCATTGCCCGATTTCTCCGTCGTTTCGTCAAACGGATGTTGGGGCAAACGCGCACCGACCCCACCATCGTCGCCTTTGCCAGTAACACGAGTTATTACAGCATTATGGCGTTCGTAGTGCTGGCTATCCTAGGACAGCTTGGCATCGAAACTACCTCCCTCATTGCCCTAGTGGGTGCAACCGGACTGGCCATTGGTCTAGCCCTACAAGGCTCACTCGCTAACTTTGCAGCGGGGCTTTTACTGATCATTTTCCGGCCATTTCGGGTCGGCGACTGGATTAAGGTTGATGGGGTTTCCGGTTATGTCGAAGACCTGGAATTGCTGACCACAATCCTACGCACCCTTGATAACCGAACCGTAATCATTCCGAATAGCAAACTGACCGATGGCAATATTATTAATTATTCCACCTTGGGTGTCCTGCGACTTGACCTAGTAGTTGGCGTTGCCTATAACTCAGACCTGAAACTAGTCAAAGCAGTGATTAGACAAGTCCTCTCAGAAGATGAACGGGTTCTGCGACAGCCTGAGCCTACCATTGGGGTATTAGAACTGGCAGATAGCAGTATTAAAATTGCAGTGCGGCCCTGGGTTAAGACTCCCGATTATATGCCCCTCTCCCTCAACCTATACGAGGTGATTAAAACCCGCTTTGACGAAGCTGGTATCGTGATTCCCTTTCCACAGCGGGATCTACACGTATACGGGCTATCAAAAGAATTGACCCAATAGTGTGAACTGTTATTCATTCTGGCCTTTTGTGCCGACCCTGCAAAAAGCGCTCCAGAGTTTTTAAATTTTCATTCCTTAACATTGGATTAAATCCAAGCCACTACAATCTACCTTGAACCCATCCTAGGAGCAATACCGTGACATTGTTTGATGATACCCAAGGGTCAAAAGACTGGCTCGAAGCTGCACTTGAAGATACCTTTGATGAAGACTTTGAAATCGAGCTTGAAGACGCGATTCTTTCCCTAGAAATCAAAAAAATCTACCAAGCGAAGCACCAAGATACTCTACCCCGCAAAGAGTATTTTTTGAATCTTCTCAAGTTGCAAGCTGAACTGATTAAGCTGCATGACTGGGTACAAGAGACCCAAGCCAAGATTGTGGTCATCTTCGAGGGGCGAGATTCCGCTGGCAAAGGCGGGGTCATCAAACGGATTACCCAGCGCTTAAATCCACGGGTGTGTCGGGTCGTGGCCCTACCTAAGCCCACCGATCGGGAGCAAACCCAGTGGTATTTCCAGCGCTATGTTCCCCATCTACCTGCCGGGGGGGAAATGGTGTTGTTCGATCGCTCCTGGTATAACCGGGCTGGGGTCGAGAAAGTGATGGGTTTTGCCACCGATGACCAGGTGGAAACCTTTTTTCGGGATGTGCCTGAATTTGAGCGAATGCTGGTGCGGTCTGGGATCACGCTGATCAAATATTGGTTTTCTATTACGGATGATGAGCAGCAAATGCGCTTTTTAATGCGGATTCATGACCCGCTGAAGCAGTGGAAGTTGAGTCCGATGGATTTGCAATCGCGGGTAAGGTGGGAAGATTATACCAAGGCCAAAGAGGAGATGTTTGCCAGAACGAATATTCCAGAAGCTCCCTGGTGGATTGTCTCTGCCAATGATAAGAAACGGGCACGGCTCAATTGTATTCAACATTTGCTCGACCAGTTTCCTTACAATGAGGTGTCCCGCGAAACCATCCAGCTTCCCGATCGGGTGTTCAATACCGATTATGAACGGGGGAAATTGCCAGGTGATTTATATGTTCCTGAAGTCTTCTAGTGGGTACTGGTGCAGGAATGAGATGGGGGGATTGCGGTGAGGTGGCGATCGCCCTCACCCAAAGGTCTGAGGGCGAGAATTTCAGCCATGGCAGTGCATCCTTAATATAGAGTAGATATTTTTCAGGAATGCGATCGCACCCATTCCCTCAGGGCCAATTCAGCCTCCACTTCATCCTGGCGAGCCATCGCCAAAAATTCGTACAGTTTGATTTTGGGCAATTGGGGAAACGTTGGACTCACCTCTCTTTCCTGATATTCACCCTCTTGTAACGCATAAATTCGCCATGTTTCACCGTTGTAGCGCCAAAATTCTGGCACGCCCATCGCGGCATAAAGTTGGAACTTGTTGATATCGGTGTGGGTGATATCGACCTCTACCACTAAATCTGGGGGCGGATCATGATCCAGATCCACATCTCTCCCTGCCACTAGAGGTTGGTTCTGGATATAGTAAGCGTTATCCGGCTCAGCAGAACGATCCAGGAACTCCCGATCCAGGGTGGTCGAACCCATCGTTTTCACCTTCATTCCTAGCTCCGTCACCAAAATACGGATAAAAAATTCAATCAACCGGGCTGAAAACTCATGAATTTCTAAGGGCATGGTGACTTCTAGGGTGCCGCACAGGTAGGTGAAACGAATGTGACCATTGGCCAGACGGAGGGCAGTGCGATCGCGACTCAAAGTCTGCCGCAAAGTTTGGTAGCGCTGCCAATTCAGGCCACGGAACACCATGCGCTGTTCCCCAATGGGATGGGGTACGGGTTGGGCAACGAGTGGAGCAATGTTGACCATAGGGATGGATAGATTAGAACAATAGTATCTTATCGTAACTGATGAAAGGGACTTATTGGCCCCGATCGTAATACTCGTTGTACCAGGCTACAAATTTCCCCATTCCCACCTCTAGCGGGGTATTAGGGGCAAAGCCGACCGCTTGACTCAATGCCTCCACATCGGCGTAGGTCATGGGTACGTCACCGGGTTGCATCGGTAGCATATTCTTCTGGGCTTTTTTACCCATCGCGGACTCAATGACTTCGATAAAC
>JAYKIC010000425.1:0-3923 GCA_035284985.1 Leptolyngbyaceae cyanobacterium | reverse complement strand
CAGGCTATAGCTGATCCCTTAGTGGTGCAAGATGATGCCCGTCAGGTTGTTTTTTGGATGCAGCGCTGGCACGATCCGACCTTGTTTCCCCATGATCGTATTGCTGATTACTTTGAAAGCGTTACCCCGTGGGGCTTTAAGGGATTGTATGGGATGGCGATCGCCCTCGGCATTCCTCCTTTCAGCGTCAATCTTGGCTTACCGTTGATCTTGGGGTTAATCACCACCCACTATTTGTTCCGAATCACCATGGGGATTTTGCCCGTCCCCTTCACCGCCTGGATCGCCTGTGTGTTGCTGAACCAAACCCTGTGGATGAAGGATGATTTAGTGTCCGCTACTCCACGGGCCTTTGTTTATCCCGTATTTCTCGCCTTTTGGTTTTACTGGAGCCAATTTTCTTTAGGGAGAGGTGTGGGGCGATCGCTCATCTGTTGCGCCCTAGCCTTGGGCTTGCTGGGCCTGTTTTATCCCCAATATGTTCTGGTCGCCAGTGGGATGCTGGTGATTGCCCTCATCACTGACATTCTTGGGCGGAGCAAGCAGTGTGATCATCCTTTCAGTCAATGTCAATGGATTTTTTACGCTGTAACCCTCACCGTTGCCGCCATTGTTATTGGATTTTACGCCTTCACTGCATCGGATTACGGCCCCGTCGTCACCTGGCAACAAGCCAGAGCCATGGCCGAATTTTGGCCCGGTGGTCGCAACTTTTTCTTTAGCGACAATTTATGGTGGTTTTATGCCGTGGGCGATCGCAGTGGCTTTTTCCATGTGGGCTTAGTCCGCCCCGCCACCCTCAGCCTCGGCATTTTTCTGCCCCTACTTTTACGTTGGCGGCACCACTTTCCCCTGACAACATTCATCACCCCCCAGATTCACCGCCTCAGCCACCTATTAATCGCCGCCGCCACCCTATTTCTCACCGCCCACCTCGCCCTATTTCGTCTCCATCTCCCCAGTCGCTACACCGACCACAGCTTGAGGATTATTTTGGCGATCGCCACCGCCCTCACCCTGACGCTTTTAATTAATCAAGGAACGAAGAACGAGGAACGAAGAACGAGGAACGAAAAACGAAAAACGAAGAATCATCCCACCCGCCCACTCACCCACCCACTCACCCACCTCCTCACCGCCACCCTCCTCCCCCTCCTCCTCGCCTACCCCCTCTGGGTCCAGCCCTTTCCCTTGACTAAATATAAAGTGGGTCGCACCCCGGAAATTTACGCCTATTTACAAACTCAACCTGTGAATACCGTTGTCGCTTCCCTTGCCCAAACCGCCGATAATATTCCCGTCTTTGCTCAACGGTCGATTTTAGTGGGCTATGAATACGCCATTCCCTACCATCTGGGTTACTATGACGAATTTCGCAGGAGAGCGATCGCCCTCCTCCAGGCGCAATACAGTCCCGATCCCCATGAACTAATTCGGGTGATTCAGACCTATCACATTAATTTCTGGTTACTGGAAAAAAAAGCCTATGAGCCGAACTTTTTTCGCAAGCATTGGACACAACAATATTTATCAGACCAACGGCTGAAGCATTTACCTGACTGGCTGGATAAACTGACTAATTTGCCACGGCGCGATCGCCCAATTCTCCAGCGCTGGCAATCAAAATGCACTGTTCTAACTGAGGCGGATGTGCATTTAATTGATGCTCAATGCCTGATGAAGCATAAGAATGGAGCGCGAGAATAGCTAGGATACTCCCTTTCCACTGCAAGAATCCATAGCCAGGGTGCGTGACAACGCACCCTACACTTGCTAGTCATGATTTAGATCTTGTTGCGATTATCCCGTGCGGTGCGGACCCATTCCACTTGGGGCTTGATGAGAAACGCAAAATATAGGGGAATTTTCCACAAAATGTAGAAGGGGACGGATAGTAAGGCGATCGCCGATACCCGATCGCGGCCAAAGCGGACCCAACTGGCGACAACTGCTAAGAATAGGCCAATTCCTTGGAGGGCGATCGCCCCCAGCAACATCATCGGACTAATGCCAACCCCCACACTAATCGCCGTCGCCACTGCCACCGCCAACCACACCAGAATTAGCAGAGATAAGGGGGGGACGCTCAAATCCAGGGCAAGGGCGAGTAAATCAAATTGTCGTTGTTGGGCAAAGGCTTGTAACAAGCGAGGCACTTGGGTCAAGAGTGTTTGCATGTGACCATGTTCCCATCGGGTGCGTTGGCTGGTGGCTGCTGTATCTTGTTGGGGCAAACAGCCAATCACCAGGGCTTCACCGCAGAAAATGGGGGCTTGAGAGGCGATCGCCAAATCCACCGACGACTGCATATCCTCCACAATATTGCCACTGGCCAGAGAAATTGATTGAATCGCCGACCACGGAAACGCCATCCCCGTCCCCGTCAATAAACAAGGCCAGCCTAACTGTTGAAGACCCAAAGGCCGCACCAAATTTTTCACCAGGAAGGCTAGGGCTGAAATCGCCGTTTTGCCGCTCGCATCCGGTGGCTGTTCCATCAAATAGCAAGCCTGAACAGGCCGCTGACTCGTGACCGCTTTTTCAGCTAAGGCAGCAATAGCTCCGGGTTGTACCATGCAATCCGCATCCACCACTATCACCACTTCAGGCGCATCGGCCGCTAAATAGCCCAAACCAAAATCCAGGGCGTATCCCTTCCCTCGCTTTTCCCCATCCTGGCGTTCAAGCACCGTCACACCGCAGGAACGGGCAATCTCAGCCGTATCGTCGGCACAATTGTCGGCCACCACCACCACTTGTTCATGACCGCTCCGATTACGGTTCAAATCAGTCAAGGTATCTTGAATAATTGCGGCCTCATTGTGGGCTGGAATCAAAACTGCTGTCTTGATTTGGCTCCGGGTGGATGGTGGGGTGGGGTTAGGAGTCTTGACCTGACTCGTAACGGCGGTCAAACATTCCACCGCGAAAACGGCAATAGGAATGAATAAGACTAGAATGACCAAGCTGAGCAACAGACTGATACCTATGGTAGCGAATGAAAAGAGAGAAGCCGTTTCCACCACACTGTTCCTCCAAAAATCGTCGTTTGCTCAAAATGGCTGAGATAATAGCCCTAAATGATGGCCTAAACTAAAACAATGGCTTAAAATTGTTCGACTCCAATGTATCACTCCTAACCCATAATCGGTATAGCACTGGAAATGGGAAACTAGCTTGGCAACCTATCCCATTTCTGGAGCTAGGGTAATGGCATCCTATGAGTCACAATGATGAAGAGCATAGTTTCTGCTTGCCTCTTTGTAGTGTGTTCAGCAGTAGTAATTTTCTATGACCCATCACACCATGGCAGATCAAGTGCTTCGTCTGAGGCAAATTCAACCTCAGCATCGTTACCTCGTTGGGGAAAATGCTTATCAGTTAGCCATAGCCCTGCAAAAGGGATATCCAGTGTTGCCAGGAGTTGTAATCTCAACGGCTTTTTTTGAGGAATTTCTTGAGACGGTTGATTGGGCTGATCCGCTATTGGCTGATTTACCCCATTCATCCCTCCATATTGATGTGAATAATCCCCATCAACTCCAGGCGATCGCCCAACGCATTCAGCAATCGATCCGGACCCAGGCGATCGCCCCTGAGCATCAGGCCACGATTTTCAACGTGGCTCAATCCCTTGATACGCCATTGGTGACAGTTTATCCCCTCCTAGTTCTGCGCCAAAGCGGATCATCCCCCTCCCCCCCCTCATCCCTAGCATTGCCTAACTTAACCTCTACGGATTTACCCCACCATTTATTACCCAGCCAGGTTTGCCGTAATGACAGCCAGGAATTGATGGTGGCCATTCGTCACGTTTGGACTAGCTTTTTTCAGGGTAGTCATATGTTTTATTGGCAACGGTTAGGGGTATCCTTCCGCCATTTGCAATTAGCCCTACTCATCCAACCAGCGGTATCCTCTAT